>JAJZQK010000160.1 GCA_021847625.1 Chloroflexota bacterium | reverse complement strand
GCACTTCCGTCGGGTGGCGACCCGCTACGAGAAGCGCGCCGCCAACTACCTGGCCATGCTGACGGTCGTGGCCATCCTGCTCTGGCTCTAGTTTGCATACACGACCTAGCCTTCCCTACGCTATTTGAGGGGCCGGAGGCGTTCGTCCCGGGTGGGCAGAGCCGTTCGCCCCTACGGGTTAGCGTGGGCCAGGGGGTGCCGTCCCCACGGCTGGTTGGCAGGCCATCTTCAGAGGAACGACCGCGCCCGACTCATTACTCATTACCCATCACTAGACTCGTCGCTCGTCAATTCTCGGCCTGACGGCGAGCGCTGGCATACAACTTGCCGCATGCCTAGCGTCATAGCATTCGTGCTACTTCCCGTCAGGCTAAGTTGCAGGCAGCATACTCAGCCTCGACGCCATTCCCCAAACCCAAAGACCTGAGAGGGAGGGCATACCGTGGAGCAGTTCGAAGTCGTCGTCGTGGGGGGAGGGCCGGCCGGGTCCACAGCCGCCCGCTATGTCGCCTCAGCCGGGCGCAGGGTGCTCCTGCTGGAGCGAGACCAACTCCCGCGCTACAAGCCGTGCGGCGGTGGGCTGGCGCCAAAGACCATCGCTCGCCTGCCTTTCCCGGTCCAGGAGCTGCCGAATCGGCAAGTCTCCCAGATCACGTTCCACCTGCGGGGCGTTTCGCCCGTCGTCTGGGAACTCCCCCCGGAGTTCTCTTTCCATATGGTCATGCGGACCGACCTCGACCACCGTCTGGTCCGCGCCGCCGTCGAGGCGGGGGCCGTCTTGCGCACGGGCGAGGGAGTGGTCGGCGTGCAGCAGCTAGACGGCGAGTACGAGGTAACTACCGATAGCGGCCACTATCGGGCGCCCTTCGTCGTGGGGGCTGACGGGGCGACGAGCGTCGTGCGCCGGTCACTGGGCCTGGCCCCCAGGGTGCAGCAAGGAATTGCCCTCGAATGCGAGATCGAGGCGCCACTCCAGACGCGCCAACCATATGCCACGACGGCCCTCTTCGACGTGGAGGCGGCCCCCGAGGGCTATGGCTGGATATTCCCCAAGAAGAACCACCTCTCCGTCGGTCTGGGCAGCATGAGGCCGGGCGGGCATCCCCTGTGCCGACTGCTCCACGAGTTCATCCTCCGCTACGACCTGCTGGCGCCCGCCGCCCTGGCCGACCTCCCCGTCTACGTCCACCCCCTGCCGATAGCCAGCACCGGAGAGCCGGCCCGGGCGGGCGACGTCCTTCTCGTCGGCGATGCCGCGGGCGTGGCCGATGGGTTCGGCGGCGAGGGCATCTGCCATGCCATGGCCAGCGGCGAGCTGGCGGCGAAGACGATTCTGCGCACCCTGGGCGGCGACGCCCGGGCCATGGGCGAGTACGACGGCGAGCTCGACCGTCTCATCCGGCAGGACCACCGCTTCGCCAACCTCATGGGCCGCATCGTCCGCCGCTTCCCGGATGCCAGCTACCACATCCTGACCTCGGCGGGCGAGGGCCGCTCCGTCGTCATCCCGATCGTCCTCGGGGAGATATCGTTTGGCGAGGGGCTGCACCGCCTGCCGCGTCTGCTGGCCCTCGACCGCAACCACGGTTCCGCCAAGTGAGCTTACGACAAGGGAGGCAACGGCAGTATCAGTCTTTGACGACTTCGCCTGGTGGGACGACAGAGACGTCCTCACCCAGATCACGCCGGCCCGTTTCGCCTATATCCGGCGGGTGGCCGGTAGGCTCGCGGGCTGCCGGGCGCTCGACCTGGGCTGCGGCGGCGGGCACCTGGCCGAACCGCTGGCCCGGGGCGGGGCCACGGTGGCGGGGGTCGACGTCTCGGCCAAGGCCCTCGACGTGGCGAGGGCACACGCCGAGGCAAGTGGCCTGGCCATCGCCTACCTACAGGCGCCGGCAGAGGGCTTGCCGTTTCGATCGGCGGCCTTCGACGTCGTCGTCGCCTTCGACGTCCTCGATCACGTCGCCGACCTCGGCCGGGCCATCGCCGAGGCGGCGCGGGTGCTGCGGCCGGGGGGCAAGTTCATCTACGATACGATGAACCGCACGCTGCTTTCACTGGTGACGATAATCTGGATCGGCGAGCACCTGTGGCCGGGCGGCCCGCCCAAGGGCACGCACACCTGGCGCAAGTTCATCAAGCCGGGCGAGTTGGCGTCCTTGCTCGGGACGAACGGCATCGCCAACGTCGAGACCAAGGGGTTCGCGCCGCGGGGCGTGAACCGGCGCGGGCAGCTGCTGATGGGAATGGCACCGTACAAAGGCTTCGCCTACGTCGGCTACGGGGTCAAACGCTGGTAAACGCAGACGTCCCTTCTGCCGGGTGGTGAGGATGGGGGAGTGGCACAGAAGGACCATTTGCCAAAGGGGAACGGCCCATGGAGACTCTCCTCACATACTTAGAGGCCAGGCGGAGACTGATCGACCGGCACATCGACCTGCACCTGCCGCCAGCGGCCCAGGAGCCGCGGGTCGTGCACGCCTGCATGCGCTACAGCCTGCTCGGCGGCAAGCGGCTGCGTCCCCTCATCACCCTGGCCGTGGCCGAGATGCTCGTCTGCCCGGCCGAGAAGGTGCTCCCCACCTGCGTGGCCATCGAGTGCATCCACACCCACTCCCTCATCCTCGATGACCTGCCGTGCATGGACGACGACGACTACCGGCGCGGCAGGCCCACCAGCCACAAGCAGTTCGGCGAGGGCATTGCCCTGCTGGCCGCCGATGCCCTGCTAAACCTGGCCATCACCCTCCTGGGCCGCAACCATTGCCTCGCCGGCATCGCCCCGGAGACGGCGCTGGAGATCATCCGCGAGTCGGGCGAAGCCGTCGGCACGGACGGGATGATCGGCGGCCAGGTGGCCGACCTTCTCTTCGCCGCTGCCGGCCAGGGCGACCTCGCCGCTAGCCTGGAGCAGATCCATCTGGGCAAGACCTCGCGTCTGTTCCGCCTCAGCGCCAGGGTTGCCGCCTTGGTGGCGGGCGCCACGCCCGCGCAGCTCGAGGCGGTCACCGCCTACGCCATCAGCCTCGGCCTGGCCTTCCAGATCGTCGACGACATCCTCGACGAGGCCGAGGCCAGAGAAGACGCCGGCCGGCCCCGTGGGCGCGGCGGGCAGCCCTCCTACGTGGCGGCCCACGGCTCGGCCCGGGCCCAGGCCTTGGCGGAGGCCGCGACCGAGCAAGCCGTCAAGGCTCTGACGTGCTTTGACGTAGAGGCGGCGATTCTGCGGGCGCTCGCCGCTTACAACCTTGCCCGCGATCGCTGATAGCAGGCGCAGAAGGAGGTCGGGCGATGTCGCTTTCCATCACGGCGGGGGTCGGCCGCAAGATCAAGTCGTTGCTCGGATTCTCGCGGGTGCTGCAGGCCACCCTCAGTGTGGCCCAGCCTTTCGTGGCAGGGCTGATCGCCTTGCACGGCTTCCCCTCGCTCGAGCGCACTGTCCTCGCCCTCACCGCCGGTTGGGCGGGCTTCATGGCCGTCTTCGCTCTTAACGACTTGCTGGACGTCGACCTGGACAAGCGGCGCTTCGCCCATCTGCGCGGCTACGAAGGCTTCGACATCGACTCGGCCATGGCCAGGCACCCCTTGGCCCTGCGGCAGATCACGTTCTCACTGGGCACGCTATGGATCGGGGCCTTTGCGGCCTACGCCCTCGTCGGCGGCTATATCCTCAATCCGATGGCCCCCCTCATATTCGTCGTCGCGGCGCTGCTGGAGATCGCCTACTGCAAGCTGGCCCGGGTGACGGAACGGAAGTTCCTGGTGAGCGGCGCCATGGTGGGAATCGGGGCGCTCGCCGGTTGGGTGGCGCTGACGCCGGAGGTGCGCGCGTGGGAGATGGGGCTGATCCTCATCTGGATGTTCGCCTGGGAGATCGGCGGGCGCAACATCGTCAACGACTTCGCGGACGTCGAGGAGGACGGCCGCCTGGGCATCCGGACCGTGCCCTTGGCCCACGGCCCCCGCGCCGCGGCGCGGCTCGCCTTCGCCTTTCTGGTTCTCACCTTCCTGGCGAGCTTGGCCCTGCAACCGCTGTCGCAACTGAACCTGCTCTACCTGGTGGGCGCCGTCGTCGCGGGCCTCTGGCTGCTGATCTGGCCGGGGCTGAAGCTGCTCGCCTCGCCCGTGCCCCCGACGGCGATGGCCGTCTTCAACCGGGCGAGCCTCTACCCACCGGCCATGCTCGCGGTAGTGCTGGTAAGCCTCTACTGGCCGCTGTAGGAAACAGCGGCTACTCTCTATCTACTCCGCGTCCTCCGCGGTGAGTCGGCTCCCCGCTGCGCTAGTTAGGCCCTTGCCGGTTAGACGTGGGCCGCCAGCCAATCGCGGATGGCCGCGACAGCCTCCGGATCGAGACGAGCCTCCTGGGCATTGTAGGTGGCCGCCACCTCTGCCCCTAGCTCCGCGCGCGGCTTCGGCTCGTACTTCAGCACGTGGTTGGCGTTATCGGGGAAGACGAACGTGACGTCTTGCCCCGCTGCCGCGCGCTGTAGGGGCTCGCCGTCGGCTTGCCAGTCCACCTGGATATCCTTCTTGCCGATGACGATCAGCACCGGCACCCGCACTTGCGCCAGCCAGGCGGAGGCATCGGCCACCCACAGCTCGCGCGCGAAGGGCAGGTTGACGGGGCTGGCCAGGCTGTGCAGAAGCATCTGCATCCCCTGGGGCAGCGATGGATCGGGCTCGACGGGCTCTCCCGCTACAAAGTGGGCGATGGCCTCGTCGTAGGCCGCCAGCAGCTCGGCCCCTCCCGGCTGGCCGGCACCCTGGGCCGCCACCTGGGAGCGGGCGACCACGCCGGTGGGCCGGCCGGGAGGGGCGGTGAGCACCAGCCCCGCGAACGGCAGGGCCGGGTCGTGCACCTGGTAGTTGAGGGCGTGTAACGCCCCCTCGCTGTTGGTGAGCGCGAAGATGCGGGAAGGGTCGATATCGGTCTGACTCGCCAGCGTGCGCACAGCCCGGGCGAGCTCGTCGACGTGGCTTTGCATGCTGATCTTCCCCACGAGGGATTTCACGTTCTCCTGAGCGTGCGGTCCCGAGGCGCGTTTGTCGTAGCGCAGGGAGGCGATGCCGCCCTCCGCCAGCGCCTCCACGAGCAAGCGGCCGCTGCCGTTGGACCCTATGATCAAGGGTGAGTTCCAGTCGCGGTCGGTGGGACCGCTGCCTGCCACCATCACCACCGCGGGAAAAGGCCCCGGGCCGGACGGCCGGACCAGGGTGCCATAGACGGTCATTCCGTCCACCGGCCAGGAGAGTTCCGAGCTGCTGTTCGTCTGTTGAGCCATCCGCGTGCGCATCCTTTCGTCGCCCGCCCATGTCTGGCGAGGGCCGGGCTTACTCGAGATTGTACCACGGACGGATAGCCGCCAAGGCTCAGGCCGGGCCAGCAACGGGTCCTGCCGTGAGCCGCCCGGACGTTGGTACTAGTCAGAAAGGACTATCCCTGTGCGCCGTCGAGAATAGCCCTATCTAGCTATTGCCTTGGCCCAGGGCTTCCGCTAGATTTAAAGCGCTTCAAATCAGTGGCTTGGGGGTAACGAGGCGTGAGCGGCAGCCCAAAGCAGGCCCGCATCACCCTGGCGCAGGTGGCCGAAGCGGCGGGGGTCTCTATCGGGACGGCTTCTAACGTTCTCAACGGCCGGCCGTACGTGAGGCAACGCGTGCGTGACCGCGTTCTGCAGGCGGCCCAGGAGCTCGGCTATCGCCCCAACGCCATCGCAGAGGCCCTCGCTACCGGCCGCCACAAGATGCTCACTCTCTGCGCCTTCTTCGCGGAGAACCCCATCGCCGCCGAGATAATCCAGGGGGCGAGCAGCGCCACCCAAAGCGCCCAGTATGGGCTTACGATCTGTGCCCTCGGCCACGGGGCCAGCCTCCAACCCAGCCATATCGAAGCCATCCTCCGTCAGCAGGCGGCAGCCGTCGTGGTATTCACCTATAACGAGGACCCCGCCCCCTATCTGGAGCTGCAGAGCCTCGGCATTCCGGTGGTCTTCATCAACCGCAGGCCCTCCGGCATCGACGCCGACCTGATAATGGTCGACGCCCGCCAGGGCACCTACGACGCGGTAAGCCATCTTCTCGGCCGGGGCAGGCGGCGCGTGGCGCTCTTCACGCGCTCTAACAATGCTCGTCCGGCGCTCGACCGCATTGCCGGCTACCGCGAAGCCCACGCACGGATGGCTTTGGGTGTTCCCGAGGGACTGATTCGTACCGGTCTTACGAACGCGGACGAAGCCTATCGCGCTACCGAAGAGCTCCTCTGCCTCCCCCAGCCGCCGGACGCCATCTTTGCCGGCAGCGCCACGTTTACCGCTCTCGGCGTACTTACCTGCCTGCAAGACCACCGTGTGCGCATCCCGGCGGATATCGCCGTCATCGTGGCGGGCGACATGAAGTGGGTAAAGTTGGTCGAGCCACCGCTGACGATGGTGGAAGAGGATTTCGAGGGGTTAGGCCGAAGAGCCGCCGAGATAGCCCTGAGCCGACTCGACCCACGGAGGGTACAGGAATCGGTTCGGGAGGTACAGCTGGCAGTACAACTGGTGGTTCGTGGCTCATCGTAGCAGTCGTCGTCACGCCAACATCCAACAAGTACCGGAGACGAATTCGGCCGCCCAGGCCGATCTTCCTGGGCGGCAATCATAACAAGCGTCGAGTCCCTTGTAGAATCAGAAGGAGGAAACCTACCAATGAGGCCATCCAAGACCGACCGTCATCTGCGACGGCGCGATTTCCTCAAGTTGAGCGCCGGGGCCGTCGCCCTTGGGCTGCTGGAGAGCTGCTCGCCCGCCGCCCAGCCGACACCCACCACCCCACCCGCGCCGACCAAACCCGCCAGCCAGGCGGCAACGCCAGCGGCCCAACCAACGAAGCCGCCGGCCAACATCCCGACCGTCGCGCCGACCGCTGTGCCCACCGTGGCAGCAGGCCCTAAGAAGGGCGGGACCCTGACAATCGCCCGCAGTTCCAGCATTCAGAACTTCAACCCCATGTACCTGCAGCCCGGCCACTTCATGTACATGCGCGCCCTCTTCAACACCCTCGCCCACTACGACTCGCAGCTGCAGTTGGCGCCGGAACTGGCGGAGAAGTGGTCGATCTCAAGCGACGGCAAGGCAATGACGCTCCAGCTCCGTCAAGGCGTGAAGTACCACAGCGGCCGTGAGTTCAC
>JAJZQK010000159.1 GCA_021847625.1 Chloroflexota bacterium | reverse complement strand
CTGTTCGGCGCCCGTGTGCGCGACCCGCAGCTTGCCACCCTTCTTCACAGCGGCTGGCGCCTGCGTAGCCGCCGGAGCGCAAGCGTTAGCAGCTACCGCAGCGGTGGCGGACAGGGCGAGGCTGAGGAACTCTCGGCGGGACAGGTGATTGCGTGGTTCGCTGGTTTGATCGCTGATCGTCTTGCCAGGCATGTTCTTCCTCCTGCAGTCGACTGCCGCAGACTCATACCGTCGGGTCTTCCCCAACAGCAACACCAAAGGACTAACTGATCAAAGTGCCCCAGCGGGTCCAGCGATAAAGATCACCTCCTTTGTTGACGAGATCCTGCTCGGGACTGCTACTCGTTCAACACCCGGGCAATCACGCGCAGGCTCTTCTCCAGCGCCTGGACTGGTGCGGCCTCGGTGACGCCGATAACGAAACCGCGCTTGTTTCCCGCCTCGGCCAGCAGTTGCCTGGTGTGCTCCTCGATGGCCTCGGCCGATTCCAGGTGCATCGAACTAGTGAAGTTCAGCCACAGAGCTTGGCCCTTCCACGCCTCCCGCGCCTCAGCGACGGAAACCGTGCCCACGGGCGGGGGTGTCAGCGCCTCCACGATGTCGAACTCGGCCTGGCCGATCGCCCTCAGCAGCGGCTTGAGCCTACCATCCATGTGCACAGCCAAGAGCCTGCCTGAAGCGGATAACCTCTCCCGCAGTCGCTTATAGACCGGAGCGATGTAGTCCCGGAACCTCTCCTCGCCCACCACGTCGGCGGTGATGTTGTCGGCCAGCTGCACGACCTCAACGGGCGAACCAGCAGCTAAGGTATAGAGTTCTTCGTATCTCTCCAGCATCGTGTGGTACAGCGAGTCGAAGAGGTCACGCCTGAAGTGGTAATCGAGGCCGAACCGCTCCAACCCCATCATCTGGTAGAGCATCTCCTGCATCGGAGACTTGGCCAAGCGGACGATAACCAAGCCGTCGGCTCCCATTCGACGCCCGGCCTCGCGGATCTGGTCATAGTTATCGTGAAAGACTTCGTCGCCAAGCACGTACTGCATAACGCGGTAGTCTTCGGGCCCCTTGATGAAGTGTTCGCGAATCCAGGGCTGGAAGTTTTCATAGGGCGAGTCAGGCTCCAGAAGCTGCGATACTTCGCCTATGGGGGTGCGCAGGGTTCTCCGAATGAATCTTCGCCCGTGCTCCCAGTAGTCTCTGTCTATGACCTCTACTTGCCGGCGTTCGACCTTGTGCACAGGAAGCCTCGCGATCAAGCCGACCCCGGATTCTCGAAGCAACCGCTCGACCTCGCCACGAGGAAAGGGGGGCTCATAGATCGTCAGCGGCACTCGGTCGGGCACGCCCCAATTCAGAGCTGTGAGGATTCTCTCCCTTATCTCCAAGCCAGTTCCTTTCTAGTCTGATCGTGCGGTGCGTAATGCCCCCGTCGTTCCTGCATGCCAAGACCGCACCTCCCTGTCACCCTACGCTGGCTAGCCTAGGCTGACTCGCGGACTACGAGTTCAGCAGGCAGGAGCAGACAATTGGGCCCAGGAGCTACATCCTCAATCAAGTCGAGTAACATTCCGGCTGCGCTCTGTGCCTTAGCGCGGTAAGGCAACCGCACGGTAGTCAACGGCGGGCGCTGAAAGGCGCAAATGGGCTCGTCGCCCATACCCACCAAGGCAATGTCGGCCGGCACCTGTAGTCCCACTTCGGCGACGGCGCTAAGGGCGCCGATGGCTAGCTGATCGCCAGTGCATAAGACGGCTGTGGGCCGTTCTGATAGGCAGAGAAGTCTGCGCATTGCCGCGGCGCCCTGTCGTGGCGTGACCGGCTCGGGCGTGAACACGACCAACTCATCGTTCGGCTGGAGGCCACGAGCAACCAGAGCCTCGTGATACCCCCGCAGTCGCAAAGTAGTAAGGAGAAGCCTGCGCCAACTGGAGATGAAGCCAATCCGCCTGTGGCCCCGATCGAGTAGGTGCAGGGTTGCCTGGCGCATACCGCCGCAATTGTCGACGTCAACCCAATTGAAGGGCATTCCGTCCGCCGGACGATTCATCAGTACTACACGAGTGCCCACTTTGGCCAGTTCGAGGAGATCGGTCTCTCTTTCGGGGGTATGCATGAGCAAGGCACCATCTACACGCCCATTCTGGAGCATCTGGACCACGGGTAGGGCTAGGCCACGCTGGCACAGGACGACGTCGTATCCTCTCTCATCCGTTACTTCGCTAATGCCCGTAAGGAACTCGGAGAAAGCGAACGTCCCGGTCACGTAGTGAGTGGGCGATGGCAGGAGCAATCCTACGCTGTTCGCCCGCTGCATTCTCAGCTGGCGGGCTGCAGCATTGGGCACATAGCCCATTTCAGCCGCTAGGCCCAGCACGCGCTCCCGCGTCGCCTCGGTGACCATAGACGAGGCCGATCCATTGAGAATGCTGGACACCGTCTGGCGAGAGACGCCGGCAGCCAGGGCGACATCTCGGCTGGTGACTCGGCGGATACCCTGTTCCACAATGCCTCCCGTTGCTCGTTCTCTGAAGCACGTGCAGATTGCACGTGCAATGTCAACCGCTGGATTATTTTACCAAAAGCCAGGTGGATTGTCAATAGCTTGAAAGGGGAAGTTCGGGCCAAACCGCCGTTGACTCCCCGCCAGCCGCGGGCTAGACTGCAACGAGGGAAGAACGGCGCGCCATCGGGCGTCGCGCCCAGGGAGGATGCGCCCGTGCGAGAGTTCGCCGCCCGCCGCACGCTCGGCTTCACCGAGTCGGTGATCCGCGAGATGACCCGCCTCTGCCTGCTCTATCAGGGCTCGGAGGCCCTCAACCTGGCCCAGGGTTTCCCGGACTTCCCCGCCCCCGAGCCCGTCAAAGAGGCCGCCTGCCGGGCCATCCGCCCACGGCGAGAATACATGCTGGCGATGCTGGCGCGGGCCGGCTTCCGCTGCTTCGCCCCGGACGGCGCTTACTACGTGATGGCCGACATCTCGGCCTTCGGCTATCCGAACGACCTTGAGTTCGCCCACCATCTGGTGCGCGACGTGGGCTTCGCCGTGGTGCCGGGCAGCAGCTGCTACCGCGGCGAGGGCCTGGGCAGCCAACGCGCGCGCTTCTGCTTCGCCAAGAATATGGAGACGCTGCGGAGGGTGGACAAGCTGCTGGGTAAGATCGAGCCCTACGCGGGCCGCTAGGAGGAAGGCATGCCGCCCAGATCACGGGAAGACCCCGAGGAATACAAGTTGATGCTGCGCCTGGAGCAGTTGGAGACCTTGCGCGAGGACATGGAGGAGCTGTGGGTCACGACCCTGGCCGAGGTAGAGCGGCGCATCGCCGATTTGCACCGGCAGCTGGACGAGAGGGAAGACAAGAGGTAGGTCAGACTGTCGCCGTCCGTCTGGGAGGCGAGCGCGCCGGCCCCCTACCCCTGTGATCAAATGAGCGCGCTAGTACGGTTGGCTGCCGGTTGGCCCCGTCCTTAGCGCTTGAACCAGCCCTTGAGGGCCAGGACGAGGCCGAAGGCGGCGCCGGCCGCGGCGCCGAAGCCGATGGCGGCCTTCTGGTCGAGGAGGACGCGCACGTCGCCGTTGACCTGGTTGGCCAGCAGCAACACGGCGGCGGAATTGCGCATGGTGACGGTGCCCGCGGCCAGGAAGACACTGGCGCTCTGCTGCAGCTCGGCCTGGCGGCAAATGATGGCCTGGGGCGCGGACTGGTCGACGATGGCTGAGTTGGCCAGGGTGACGATGCTGGCCCCCTGGACAAAGTGGACGTCGTCGGCCCGCACCAGGGCGGCGGCACCCTGGGTGACGTCGATACTCTGGCTGTCGATATTGAAGGCCGCGCCCTGGCGCAGGTCCACCGCCTGACCGTTGATCGTCCGGGCCAGGCCCTGGCGCAGGTAGACGCGCTCGGCGGAGACATTGCGGGCGCTGCTCAGCGTCAGGTCGACGTCGTCCCCCGAGACATCGCGCACCTCGCCCTGGACTGGCTTGCCGCTAAGCTGGCCTTCTGGCTGCATGGCGCTGCACCTCCGCGGAGTGGACGCTCGACTGCCGCCCCGTCGACGGCCCGCTAGTCATTGTAGCACCCGCTGGGCCGCGGGCGCCAGAGGCGGCGCATCGCCCGTGACGGTCCGCGGGCAAGGGTTCTCTCTTCCTTGCCCGCGCCATAATTGGTGCCCCTCGCCCCGGGTCAACTTGACGGGGCTCCCGCCCCACCCTTAACATGCGGATACATGCCACTCCCGCGAGGGCACGGACCGTCGTTTGGGCTATGTCCTGGTGTCTGCCCGCGGACGGCAGAACGCGCTCCCTGCAGAAACGGCCGGGAGCCCGTAGGGTAGGGGCTTGTCCCCTACCGCCCGTTAGTTCGTCTTCGTCCAAGCACTTGTCCTCTCTGCGAAGAGAGGTGAAAGGTGGGCAATAGAGTGGAACCCAATTTCAACCGTTTGCGCAAGGTGATCCTGCGCCAGGGCGAGCCCGACTACGTGCCGCTTGGCGACATCGGCATCCATGCCCTTCATAAGGAACGCATCCTCGGCCGTCCCCTGCGCGACCTGGCCGACGAGGTCGAGTTCTGGGGCGTGGCCGGCTACGACCACGTCCCCCTGCACCAAGGATTGCAGCAGACCGACCTGATCAAGCGCCAGGCAATGCACGAGGTCGAGGCCAACTACGCCGTGGAGACCGCCGACCTGCAGCAGCGCCAGTGGGCGAGCGAGGGCAAGGGCATCGTCACGACGATGGCGGAGTTCGAGGCCCTCGAGTGGCCCGACCCCGACGCCCTCGACTACAGCCAGTTCGCGCGAGTGGCCGACCTCCTGCCCCCGAACGTCAAGGTCTGGGCGGTGGAGGGGAAGATCTTCTCCTGCGTCTGGTGGCTGATGGGGCTGGAGGGGCTCAGCATGTCCCTCGTCGACGAGCCCGCGCTGCTCCCCCGCCTCTTCGAGAAGGTCGGACGGTTCCAGTTCCGCGTCTTCCAGAACATGCTCCAGTTCGACTGCATCGGCGGCTTCTGGCACGCCGACGACATCGCCTACTCCACGCAGCTGATGGTGAGCCCGCGCATCCTGCGTGAGCACCTCTTCCCCTGGTACAAGGAGATGAACCGCCTGGCCCACGACAAGGGCAAGATCGTCGTCTACCACAGCGACGGCGCCCTCCAGGAGGTGATGGAGGACATCATCGAATGCAAGTTCGACGGCCTGAACCCCATCGAGCCCAAGGCGATGGACATCAACTGGGTCAAGCGCCAGTACGGCTCGCGCATCTCCATCATGGGCAACATTGACCTGGGCTACACCCTCACCCTGGGTACGCCAGAAGAGGTGCGCCAGGAGGTGCGCCAGCGCATCCGCGACCTGGCGCCGGGCGGGGGATACTGCGTGGCCGCGAGCAACTCCGTGCCCGAGTACGTGCCCTTGGCCAACTTCAACGCCATGCGCGAGGCCACCTTCGAGTTCGGCCGCTACCCGATCTCCCTATAGGCCAAGCGCCCGGCCCAGGTCGCCGGGGTAGGCGCATGTAGCATCCAGCGGCAGATTGGCGAGAAGGTGCCCGGGGATGGGCAATCCCGCCGCCCGCGAATGTCCGGTCTGTGAGGCAATGGAGCGGCGGGGCCCGGCGCCAGGGGGCTATACATCGCGCAGCAGGCCCCAGCGCTCGACCGTCCGCACCTCGATCGGGCGCAGCAGCAGGCGATCCATCAGCAGCCACAGGCAGCCGATGACGAGGATGCCGGCGACGATGACGCCGCTCTTGTACCACTGGGCAGCCTCCAGGGTCATGTAGCCTAGTCCGATATTGCCCGCGATCATCTCCGCCGCCACAAGGGCGCGCCAGCCGAAGGCCAGCCCCGTGCGCAGACCGCCGAGGATGTTCAGCATGGCCCCGGGCAGTATCACCTCGCGCAGCACGTCCCAGTTGCTGCCCCCCAAGGTAAGGACGGCCTGCCTCAGCGTGGGCTGGATGCTCTGCACGCCGGTGATGGTGTTGAAGAGGACGATGAAGAAGACGGCGTTGGCCACGACGAAGACGACGGCGCCCTGGCCGAAGCCGAACCAGATGATGGCCAGCGGCACCCAGGCGACGCCGGCAATCGACTGAAAGAAGATTACCAGGGGCTCGAAGAAGCCGGCCACATGCTTGTTCAGGGCAATGCCGACGCCCAGAGGAATGGCCAGGCCCACGCCTATCACGAAGCTGATCGCGAGGCGGCCGAGGCTGCCGACGATGCCGTTGAACAACGTGCCGTCGCCGGCCATCCTGACCAACTCCTCCCACACCATCTGGAGGCTGGGCAGCTTGTAGGCCGGCACGTCGAGCACGTTGGGCGCCACCAGCCAGGCGGCAAAGGCCAGGGCGACGGGGATCATCCACAGGCGCAGGCGCTCGTGCATCAGGCGCGAGAGCCAACCATCGGCACCGGCTCGGTTAACGGATACGTCCATCTTGCCTACCCTCCCTACTCGGCCCGCCGGACCATGCCCCAGCGCTCAATGGTCACCCTCTCGATCGGCCGCAGATAGAGCCGCTCGATAGCCAGCCAGAGGAGGCCCATCACGATCATACCGGCGATGGTGCGGTGCGTCATCTGGTTCTGCCGGGCCTCGAAGATCATGAAGCCGAGGCCGCTCTGGGCGGCGATCATCTCGGCGGCGATCAGGGCGCGGAAGGCGTAGCCCGCCCCCAGACGCACGCCGGTGGCGATGTTGGGCAGCGCCCCCGGCAGCATCACCTCGAGGATGAGGTCCTTAGGCTTGGCCCCGAGCACAAGCACGGCGTTGATCGTACTCTTGGGTATCGAGCGCGTGCCAAGCAACGTGTTGTAGAGCACCGGGAAGAACACGACGTAGGTGATGCTGAGCAGGATGGTCTTGAAGCCGTAGCCGAACCAGAGGACGAAGAGCGGGATCCAGGCCATCTCCACGATGGAGTGGAAGAAGTTGACGATGGGCATCAGCGCCTCGGAGAGGCGCCGGCTCAGGGTCATCGCCATGCCGGTGGGCACGGCCAGGGCGATGCCCAGAGACACGCCCAGGGCGAAGCGCGTCATGCTGTCCACGATATAGGCCGGCAGGATGCCCCGGTCTATGAGGAGCATGATGCTGCTGACGACGGTGGCCGGCGAGGGAAAGAAGTACTCCGACAGTCCGCTCGTCGTCACTGCCGCCTGCCAGACGGCGAGGAGGCAGGCGAAGGGAAGCAGAATCC
>JAJZQK010000158.1 GCA_021847625.1 Chloroflexota bacterium | reverse complement strand
CTACGCACACTGCCGCGCCTTGATCTTTCCCTTCGAGTAGGATTTCTGCCTCACGCCGCTGGAAGCGCAGGCGTCCGGGCGGCCGGCGATCGCCTACGCCGCCGGGGGTGCCCTGGAGACGATCGTGCCCGGGCAGACGGGGCTGTTCTTCGCCGAGCGCACGCCCGAGGCGTTGGTCGAGGCAGTGCAGCGGTTCCTCGACGTCGACTTCGACCCCGTGGCCGTCCGCCAGAACGCCCTGCGCTTCGACGTGCCCGTCTTCCGGCGGCGCTTCGCCGAGTTCGTGGCAGCCAAGGTGGAGGCGGAGGACATGCGGGAAACCCCGGCGGGGATGGCCGAATGATCGAGAGCCCGGAAAAGGACGCCTCCTTCTACGAGGGCAAGTGGGCCCAGCCCGACCTCTCGGCCGGCTCGCCGCGCAACTACCTCGTCAAGAAGGAGCGGTTCTTCCTGCAACAGCTGAAGGGGCGGCGCGGGCGCGTGCTGGACCTGGGCTGCGGCGGCGGCTGGCGGCTCTACACGAAGGTCGGCCCCGTCGTCGGGCTGGACCTCTCCCACGCCTCCGTGCGGTCGGCGCTGCAGATCTACAGCGCGGGCGCCCGGGCGAGCCTGCGGGCTCTGCCCTTCGCCGACGCCTCCTTCGACTTCGTCGTCAGCTCGGACGTCCTGGGCCACGTTCGCTTTGAGGACAAGGACGCCGTGCTGGCCGAAATCCGACGCGTGCTGCGCCCGGGCGGGCGCACGCTGCACTACATCGAGACGGCGGGCGAGGACCCGCTGATGCGCTGGGCGCGGCGGCGTCCGGACCTCTACGAGCGCCACGTCGTAGCGCCCGAAGGCCACGTGGGGATGGAGACGGCCTCGCGCACGCTGGCCCGCTTTCGCCGCCTGGGCTTCAGGCCCGTCAAGGAATTGGCCGCCTACCGCGGTCTGATGTACGTGGGACGGGTCGTCCAGCTGTTCGACAACGAATATGCCGCCGAATCGGCGCCCTTGCGGGCGCTAGTCGCGGTCTGCCGGGCGCTGAGCGCCGCAGGGCCACTGGAAACGGCGAGCAACGTGCTGATGAGCCTGGCGATGGAGGTTGGGGACGCCCTGCTGCCCCTCGACTGGGCGGGCGGCGTGATGGTATGCTATGAGTGACAGGAGAGACCCATGGAACTAAGAGCTTATTGGCAGGTACTCTGGCGTTGGCGCTGGCTCGCCCTGGCCGTGGCTATCGTCACCTTCGTCGCCAGCTTGGCCATCCAGACGCGCGAACCCACCCTTTTCCAGTCCACGCTGCGCCTGGCCGTGCAGCCGAACATCCCCCAGAACCAGAGTAGCAGCACCTCGCCTGCCGAGCAAGTCTACTACGAGTACGTCTCCGCCGAGCTCCTGATCGACGACGTGATGGATCTGGTCAAGTCACCTGCCTTCAACGCCGAGGCGACGAAGAAGGCCTCGGCGGCGTTGGGGAAACCGGCCTACAGCACCATCGACACGGAGAAGATGCACAAGCTGGCCCGCTTCACCGTCACGGCCGACGACCCCCAACAGGCGCAGGCCATGGCCAAAGCGATAGGCGACCTCCTGCTCGACCCCCAGGGCAACTACTTCAAGATGTTCGTGCAGTACGAGCCCACGCTGACCGTCGTCGACGAGGGGAACCCGGTCCCGGCGAGCACCGCCAGCCGCGTGTATCTCTACATGCTCCTGCGCGTCGCCCTGGCCCTCATCGCCGGCCTGGGGCTCGCCTTCCTGCTGGAGTACCTGAACGACACGGTCCGCAACTCGCGCGAGGTGGAGAACGCCACCGGCCTGCGTGTGCTGGGCGAAATACCGCCCGCGCGGTATGGCCAACGGGCGGCGGGGCGAGCGGCCACGGCCGGACCCGGGGGAAAGGCGCAGACGGCCTAATGGCAATCCCCGCGGATTCAAGGAAAGGGCGCTTGCCGCTCACCTGCGTCCTCTTCGACCTGGACGGCACGCTCATCGACACTACGACGCTCATCTTCGAGTCATATCGCTATACGCTGAATAAGATGCTCGGCTACATACCGACGGACGAGGAGCTCCTCGGCCAATACGGGCGCCCGCTCGTGGACGCGATGCGCGAGCTGGTCGTCGGCCTCGGCCGGAGCGGGGGCCTCAAGATCGAGGAGGCGATGGAAACGGACCAGCCGGCGGCGACCGTGAGCGCGCAAACCCCGGGCCAAGTACCGTCGGAAGAGGCGCTCGTCGACAGGTTGGTGAAGGCGTACCGCAGGTACAACGCCAGCCAGCACGACGCCCTCATCCGCCCTTTCCCGCATGTCAACGAGACGCTGGCCGAGCTGCAGCGGCGGGGCTACGTGTTGGGCATCGTCACTTCCAAGGGCCGCGCCATCGCCGAGCGGAGCATCGCCCACTATGGCTTGGCTGCCTTCATGGAGACCGTCATCACCGCCGACGATACCCCCGTGCACAAGCCGAACCCCCGGCCGATACTCATGGCCCTGGCGAACGTCGGCAAGCAGCCGCAAGAAACCCTCTTCGTCGGCGACAGTGTGCTCGACGTGCAGGCGGGAAAGGCGGCCGGCACCCTCACCGCTGCCGCCTTCTGGGGACCGTTTGCGCACGAGGAGCTGCTCGCCCAGCACCCCGACTACACGCCCCTGTCAATGCTCGACCTCCTCGCCATCTGCCCACCCCGCGGGTCCTAATGCAGAGTCGAGAGGGAAATGGCAGCCCCTCATTCGTCATCCCCGCGAAAGCGGGGATCCATCGTCCTTGGTGACGGTCCGTCTGCTATTTGTAGGGGCGAACGGCGTTCGCCCTCCGGTAACCCGTAGGGGCCGGCGGCTCTGCCTGCCCCGGGGCCCTGGGCAAGCCGTAGGGCAGGCGCTGGGACGACCCTCACCCTGACCTTCGCCCTGGAAGGGAGAGGGAACGCTGGCCCGGCCGCACGGCGGGTTTCTGGCAACATCACGAACCTTGCTTTAGCACCAAAGGGCGACCGCCGGTAGCCCCTACGGCCAATCAACCGCCGTTGATTTGTCTACCTTGGCATCGGTTTAGAGAGGGACCGGCCAATGCGGTGGCAATTGGCGGTGAGGCAAGGAACGCGTTGACCGTCCCCAGCCACCCCTGTATAATGCTCCGGTCTGGCCTATGAATAACGGCATAACACCCGAGGACGAGGGGAGAACTTGCGGACTATCGGCGTAATCGGTCAGGAGGTTAGGGAAGAGGGGACCGTCCCCAAGCGGTCGACGCTGGCCCGCGTCGCCCCCCTAGTTATCCTTTTCGCCCTTATCGTGGCGGGCCTCGCCTTGCGCTGGGACCGGCTCGCCTACTCCGAATACAGCCGCGACCAGGCTTGGGTTCTCAACCGGGCCTACGACTGGCTCACCAAGGGCGACTTCCCGCTCGTGGGCATCCAGTCCTCTCTGGGCACCGCCCAGGGCGCCGTCGAGATCTACTTGCTGGCCATCCCGGTGGCGATATCGAAGGACCCCCTGGTCGCCAATGCCTTCGTCGGGCTGCTGCAGATGCTTGCCGTCGTCGGCACCTACCTGCTGGCCAGCCGCTACTACGGTCGCCGGGTGGGACTGGTGGCCGCCGCCTTCTTCGTCACCAACCCGTGGGCGTTGCAGTACGCGCGCAAGGTCTGGACGCCGAACATGGCCCCCATCTTCACGGTGCTGCTGTTCGCCGCCGTCTACGCGGCGGTCATCCAACGCAAGCGCTACTACTTCTCCCTGGCCATGCTGCTGGGGGTCGTGCTGTTCTTGTTGCACCCCTCGTCGATCTTCTACGCGCCGCTTCTATTCGTCGTCGCCGTGCTGTTCTGGCGACGCATCGGTCTGCATCCCCTGCTCCTGGGGGGCGTGCTTGGCCTGTTGGCGGCCGCCCCGTATATCTGGAACGAGTACCTCCACAGGTTCCTCAGCGTCCATCTGTTCCTGAACGCCGGCACGGCGCCGGCCCGCATCGACCTGGAAGCGCTCAAGAACTTGGTGACGATGGCCTCGGCGCGGTACTACCCCACGATGATGGGCTACTCCTTCCTCGGCGACTGGCAGCTGCCCGACCTCACGGTGCAGAACGACCTCGCCACCTGGCTGCTCTACCTGGGCCTCGCCCTCAGCGCCTTCTACGCCGGCAAGAGGCTGCTGCCGAAGTCCGCGGTGAGCCAGGGCGAGTGGGAGAAGTACCTGCTGCTGCTCTTGTGGTTCTTCGTGCCGATGGTCGTCTCGCTGCGGCACTCCATGGCCTTCTACCCACACTACTTCATCAACACCGTCCCCGTGCAGTACATTCTGATGGGCGTCGCCCTGGTGTACCCCCTGCAATACGCGGCCAACGCCGCGCGGCGTTGGCCGCCGAACCTCGCCTGGCTGGCGCCAGGGGCCATCGCCGCGGTCGTGCTGTTCATCGGCGTTTCCCAGGCCGTCTACTTCTGGCGCTACCTGGATTATGTCGAGCAACAGGAGACGCTGGGGCACTACGGCGTGCCGCTCCTCTACACCCAGCGGGCGGTAGACACCATCCGCGAGCTGCAGAAGGAGGTGGGGCCGGCGCCGGTCTACTCTTACACCGACCTGCAATGGGAGCCGCTGCGCTACCTCGGGCGGCCCGACCTGCAGATCAACGAGCTGGATACCCGCGAGGGGCTGGCGCTGCCCCGCGATCCCTCGGCGGGGGCCCTCTTCTTGCTCGCCAACGACAGCATCGTCTTCTCGGACCAGAAACCGTTCACGCCGCGGGACGACAGCGCCGTCGTCGCTCGCCTTGCCGACCTCGGGTACGTCGAGCTGCCCGACCGCGCCGTGCGGGGTCCGAGCGGCTATACCTACTACCGCTTCTTCTACCTGTCGCCGGAGAAGGCGGCCGAGGAACTGGCTGCCCTCGCCAAGCCGGCCCAGCTGCCCCTCGCCAACCGGATGCGTTTGCTCGGCTATTCCCTTCCCCGGGAGGTCAAGACGGGCGAGAAGATCACCCTCGCCGTCCTCTGGGACGTGCCCGCCGGCACGGGCGATTCGCTCGACCCCGAATACAACCTCTCCGCCCGTTTAGTGGACAGCACAGGGAAGATCATCGCAACCGAGGATTGGGAGGTAGCCTGGTATCAGGACAGGGTCGGGCGCGACAACCTCGAAGATTGGCGGGCGGAGGACCTGCCCGTGGCCTACTACGAGCTTCAGTTACCGGCCGGCCTCGGCCCTTCGCCCGTGTGGCTCAAACTCAGCGCTCATGTTCGGGACGACGGCGCCGCCACGCCGTGGGTGGACGCAAGCGGCAAGGCGACCGGCAATTCGGTCAGGTTGGGACCAATCGAAGTGCTACCTGCCAACTAAATAGTCCGAAGTAGCCGTTGCTGCCCGGGTGCTCGCTAGCGGAAGGGCCAACGGAGCCTCTGTCGGCATCCCTGTCATCCCCGCGCAAGCGGGGATCCAACGTTATTTGTAGGGGCGAACGGCGTTCGCCCTCTGGCCGTGCACCGGATGGATTCCCGCTTCCGCGGGAATGACGCCAAGGCGGCAGCTGGAATATCTCACCGGCCGGCCGTGCAGCAAGGATAAGGCCAGACTATTTAGTCCAAAGGCAGACAGTGAAAGGGGTACGAGGCGTCTTCCCTCGTACCCCTTTTCGTGCTTGGTTGGGCAGTGCAGTGACCAGGACTACTTGCTGGCCGCGGCCTGGATGCTCTCCAGCGCCTTCTTCTGGGTGGTCAGCACGTGCTCCAGCACCTGCTTGGCCGACCACTCACCCGCGGCGGGACCCTTCTCGAACTGCTCGGCGCTGAGGCCGGCGCACTCGCCGAGCATGGCTGCCTCGGCCTCCATGAACTGCGAGAGGATCATCTGGGTCTCGCTGGGGGCGATGCCCATCGCCCGCCGGGCCTTGCGGATCTGCAGCGTGTGATCCAGCACGTGGGCGGTGAGCCTGTGCAGCAAGAAGCGCACGTTGGTATCCTTGCCTGTCCAGTTGGCCGGCTTGTTGAGGTCGGCCTCCGTCAGCCCTGCCAACGCCGCCTCGATCTCCAGGCTCATAGCCTGCAACTGGTTCCGCATGTCGACGATAGACTGATCCATTCTACTCCTCCAGATGTGTGTTTAGAAAATCGGGCTAACGAAATGACGCTAGCCGAGCGCCGTCTTGTAGATGTTGTACAGATCGTCCCTGGTCACTCGGCGCGGGTTGAGCGGCACGGTGCCGGACTTGCTGGCGTCGTCGGCCAGTATCGGCAACATCTCCTCGCTGATACCGACCTCGCCGATGGTGCGGGGGATGCCCACGTCCGCCGACAGTTCGCGCACGGCCTCGACCGCGAGATGGGCCGCCTCCATCGTGGTCAGCCCGTACGTGTCTTCCCCGAGGGCCTGGGCGATGTCCGCGTAGCGCTCCGGCATGCCGATGACATTCCACTCCATCGCGTAGGGCAAGAGGATAGCGTTGGCCACCCCGTGCGGCACGCCGGCATGCGCGCTGATGGGGTGCGACATCGCGTGGACGATGGTAACGCGGGTGATCGTGAAGCCCATGCCGGCGATGGTGCTGGCCAGGACCATGTTCGCGATGGCCTCCAGGTTGCCGTTGGCCACCGCCGGGCGCAGATAGCGGCCGATCATCTTGATCGCCTGCAGATCGAGGGCATCGCAGATGGGCTGATGGTCGATGTTCAAGTAGGATTCCACGGCGTGGGTCAGTGCGTCCATGCCGGTCGAGGCGACGATCGGTCCCGGCAGGTTCACCAACAGCAACGGGTCGACGAGGGCGACCCTCGGCAGCTGTTTGTCCGAGCCCACGGCGAACTTGAACTTGCGGGCCGGGTCGGTAATCACGGCGAAATATGTCGCCTCCGCCCCCGTGCCGCAGGTGGTCGGCACGGCCACGTAAGGTGGCAAGGCCTTCTCGACCTTGTTCATCCCCTCGTAGTCGGTAATCTTGCCGCCGTTGGCGACGAGCACGCCGGTCGCCTTGGCCGTGTCCATCGAGCTGCCGCCGCCGACGGCCAGCAGGCAGTCGCAGCCCTCGCGGCGATAGGTGTCTAGCGACGCCTCCACACAAGGGATCGTCGGGTTGGGCTCAACACCGTTGAAAACCGTCCAGCCCATTTCTGCCTTGTCGAGCGATTCGAGGATGCCCTTCAGCAGGCCCGCCTTCTCGATTCCCTTGTCCGTCACCACCAGCGCCTTGCGGCCGCCCAGGCCGCGCAACTCGACGCCGGCCGTCTTGGAGGAATCCGCCCCGAACACGATCCTCGTCGGGATGTAGAAGGAATAAATCC
>JAJZQK010000157.1 GCA_021847625.1 Chloroflexota bacterium | reverse complement strand
GAGAGCGGCCGGGGCGATCGCTCTCCACAGGTCTGAACGGCTGGCTTGAAGACTTGATCGCCGATCATGCCTCGGGCGACAGCGTGGAACGGCTGGCCGCGCGCCACCGTCTGCCCGAAGACTACATCCGGGCGACGCTGAACGAACCGCTGGAAGTTGCTGATGCCGATGTGCAGGAAGAGGGTGACGCATGACCAAGGCTCGGTTGACCGACCCGGATCCGCCGTCAGGTGAAATCGATCCCCGTCCCGCACTTGACGAAAACCCACGCATGAATGAACCCATCATCAAACCCGAGATCGGTCACTATCGCCGTCACCTTCTGGTCTGCACGGGTACGCGCTGCACGCGAGACGGCCAGTCGCAGTTGCTGTTCGACAGCCTGGGCGAGAAGTTCAAGGCGGCCGGCCTGCATGAAGGTGAGATGCGCGTCAAGCGCAGTCGGGTGAGCTGCTTCGCCGCCTGCAAGGGCGGTCCCATCCTTTGCGTGCAGCCCGACGGCGTGTGGTACTACAACGTGACGCCGGAGAACATGGATCGCATCGTCGAGAAGCACCTCGTCAACGGGCAGGTTGTCGAAGACCTCGTATTCCACCGCGGGCCAGCTTGTGGTGTCCCTGACGGTAACAGCGATGCCGGTTGAGGCATCCGGCCTTCGGCCCGGCATGGTCTACATCGTCGGGGCCGGTCCGGGCCCTGCCCTGCCGCCGTCGCCTGTAGAAGCTGCTGCGGTATAGTGCGCCAGTCGACGACCTGAACGTTCACCTTGACACCCGGATTGGACTTCTCAAACGCAGCGATCAGTTTCGTCTGCACCACCGCCCGCGGGTTCGTATCCGCAGGGTTCAGCCAGCTCCAGAACTGCAGGGTGCTTTCCTTGGCCTGGCCTGGGGCAGCCCCGGTACCGGCTGGGGCCGAGGAAGGCGGCGCCGGTGGCGCGGCTGGGGCGCAGGCGGCAAGGAGAGCCGCGCTGCCGGCTGCTATGGTCGTCTTCAGGAAATCACGGCGACCCAGTCGACGAGACACCCTGCTATCGGGACTAAGCCTCTGGTCCATGCATCACCTCTCCCTTCGAATCGCACGTTGCGTGTAATCCTAGACCGGCACAGATAGGCCGCCGGATGGTGCGGCAGATCAGAAGACCAGGACGACTGGTCGTGGTCAAACGCCCGGCCGCCATAAGAACGTTGCACCTCCAGAGCGCCCCTGTGCGGAGTGGCAGCCGAGGCGGGTGTTCGTTCACGGTCATCTGCCAGGACCTGACCAGTAGTCTGTCAGATCTCGTGCGGCGTGTCTAGCAGGGTCCGGCCAGGGACCGGCCAGAGAGCGGCCCACGCCAGACCAGGGGCAGGGGCGCTCACGCTAGCGCTGTGGTGACGAACCAGGCCACGGTGTGGGGTAACCGTAGCTAGTGACGGTGTTCAACGGCCTGCCTCTGGGCAATGGGAGCGGACCGCAGGTGCAGACGGCTGCACCGGATCAGACTGAGGCGCCACCGCTCGGGGTGAGGCGTGTGAGTTGCTAGACCGGAGGGACACTGATACAATGGCCGCATGCTGAAGCCAGGAGAGTTCAGCCAGCACGTGCAGACTGCCCTAGCCCACCTATACGATTATCCCTACTTGGAGAAACATGCGCTCGCCAGGCTTCTTGCAGCGCCAACCAGCAGACTGGAAGTTGCCCGCTCACTGCAGAGTCTCCTGGTCCAGCAGATAGAGGCGCTCAAGCCGCCGGACGACTTGCCACGTGATTCGCTTCCGTGGCTAAGCCATCGGTACCTGCTTCTGCGCTATCTTCAACAGAAGAACGCCGTACAGGTTGCCCAGGAGCTTGCCATCAGCGAGCGACAGTCGCGTAGGGTTCGTGCGGCAGCAATGGCAGCCTTGGTGGCAGCACTGTGGCCAATGATGGACAACGTCCAAGGAGCATCGACCGCCAAGGTACAGCCGGACCCGGGCACAGGGACCGCGGCCCCCCCAAAGAACTACTCAACCCCTGACAGCGAGGTCATACAGCTAACCGCCATGTCTGGCCAGCGCAGCGTTGGCCTCGCCGAGGTTCTCGATGGCGTCGTATCGACAATCGAGAATCTTGCGAGTGCGAGTGGAGTGGCAATTAGGGTAGATCTGCCACCGGACTCCCTGCCGGTAGCCTTTGAGCGAACGCTGCTGCGGCAGGTCCTGCTAAGCTTGCTGGCCGCTTGCGTTAGCGTGGGCGCACGGTCCGTTACCGCTGTTGGCGGCCTGGCTGGCTCGACAGTTGAACTGAAGCTGCTCGTCTCTAGCCAGCGAGACAACGGTCTTCGGAGAAGAGCCAAGCAGGAATCAGACACCGGTGATCTTGCCGAGCGGCTGCACGACAATAGGTCTCTGAAGATTGGAGCTCACCTACTCGAGACCCAGGGCTGTGTGCTCCGTGTGTGGGGAGAGCAGGCGGGAGCAGCAGTGATCGAGGTCACACTTCCCCTCGGGGAAGGCAGAGCGGTGCTCATCGTGGACGATAATCCGGACACTATCCGGCTCTTCCGCTTGTACCTCTGCGAGGGGGCTTACCGGGTCATCGAGGCCAGCGACGGCCCAAGTGCCGTACGACTCGCCCGGCAGCTTAGGCCGGCGGTCATCATCCTCGACGTGATGATGCCTAACCAGGATGGTTGGGAGACCCTCCAGACGCTGAGCAATCACCCAGATACCATGCACATACCGGTGATGATTTGCTCAGTGATCGACCAGCGAGACCTGGCCCTTTCCCTTGGGGCAGTCGACCTAGTCAAGAAGCCCATCGGCCAGGTGGCGCTTCTCGAGGCATTGGAACGCTGCCTGGCTAAGTCAGCAAAGCGCTCAGGCTAGCGGTGAGGCAGGGCAGGATTTCGCCTGCAGTGAGCCCCCCCCCGCGAGTAACGATCATGCTGTCGACTACGCTCACCTCGTAAGGGTCGCCCTGACCTGTTATCGCCACCACCGGCACCCCAGCGAGAGACGAATCCTCTTGCATCTGCTGCAGAACACCGTAGCCGTCCAGACCCGGCATCATTAGATCTAGCAGCACCACATCCGGCACAATAGGGGCAATTACCCGTAGTAGATGGAGCGCCTCCTCGCCAGAAATGGCGGTGTACACTCGGCAGCGGCCAGAGAGCGTCTGTACCATGCGAGTTAATAGGCGGACGGTGTCGGCGTCGTCGTCGACGACGAGAGCGGTTCGAACTCGCCTCTTCAACCGTCGGAGTTGCGCCTGCAGCGCTTCAGAAGTCACAGGCTTGACGATGCGCCCCGCCAACCCGAGGTCCTGGCTGGTGCCACGTTTATGCGGTAGACAGCAGGCCACGAGCGGGATCTCGCCCAAGGCCTCCGCCGCGCGCTGCAGCTCTTGCCAGGCTTCCTGCGTGGAAGCCGCGGTCACAACCAGAGCATCAATCGATTGGTTGCCAACGACCGCATCGATTCCGACCCCGGCAGACACGCTCAGCACGCGGAACCTGTCCATATATCGCTGGAGCATCCTTGGCACGGCTGGGTCATCCGAGAGAACCGCCACAGTGCGTTCAGCGTCTTCCGTGGCGACAGTGTTGGGCTGCGGATCTCTGTGACCCAACGGCACGATGGTCGCAATCCGGTTGGAGGCGAGCGGTAGGCTGAAGGTGAAGGTGCTGCCTTGACCGGGTTCACTGGCCGCTCGAATTGACCCGCCGTGCATCTCAACGAACCGTTTGCAGATGGCGAGTCCGAGTCCGCTTCCTCCGTACCGCCGGGAAGTCGAGCTATCTAGCTGGTGAAACTCCTCGAAGACCTCGGCCAAGCGTTCGTGCGCAATTCCGATGCCTGTGTCGCTGATCGACACTAGCGCGTCTTTGCCGTTGGTGCTTACGGTCACCTTGACGTGCCCTCTCTCTGTAAACCGAGCGGCATTGTTCAGCAGGTTGATTATCACTTGTCTAATACGGGTCCGATCGACATATATTGTCGGGTGGTCTCCTGGTAAGTCCACCACCAGTTCGAGCCCCTTAGCGTTGAAGATCCCGGAGACCACGGCGACCGCCTCCCTGACGATGGCTGGGAGGGCAGATTCCTCCTTCAGCAGCGCCATTCGCCCAGCCTCGACCTGGCTGAGATCCAGCACGTCATCGATAAGCGTGGACAAATGCCGTGCACTCCGGTAGATAGCTTCCAGGTCGGCCTTGTACCTCGCGGGCAAGGGTGCGCCGTACACACGTGGCTTATTCACCATCATTTCGGCAAAGCCGACGATGTGGTTGAGGGGCGTGCGCAGTTCGTGGCTGACGCTTGCAGCGAACTGGGCCTTCAGCCGGCGTGCCTGATCTGCGGCCTCTCGCGCTCGTCGCAGCTCCCGGTTCGCGTGCTCGAGCAGAAGGTTGGCCAGTCGAAGCCTCTCTGTCGTCCGACTGAGCTCCACCTGTTGACCCCTCAGTTCCTCGGTCTTCTGGAGCGATCGCAGATGGCTGCTCCATGCCCAAGCAAGAGATGTCCGAATCGGGTGCGAGCTAACGCAGACGACGAGCGCGGTTGCTGCGATAAAGAGACTAGCCGATACTGCCGTGCTCTCGGTAACCACTCCGAAGAACGTGGACGTGCCAGCGAGTATCACGACTGCCACCGCTCCCGTGGTGAGCGCCGCACGCTCACCACGGAGGCTGCCGGCAAGAATCACAAGCAGAGAGTACCAGGCAGCCAAGTACTCATTGTGAACTAAGAACAACGCTGTCCCGAGGACTAGTCCGAGTCCGGAGATCAGAATAGCCGCAGACACGTATACTCTACCGACCCGGCGATGGATCCACGACGCGAGCTGACTAGTGGCGACAGTCGCTGCCGCGATCGATAGTGTCGAATACACTTCGAAGTCGGACACCGATTTCCGGGGAGGCAGGACTAGGGTGGTAATAAGAAACCCTACAAGCCCCAGGGACGCCCATGCCGTTAGCTGAAAGACCTCCCCTCGCAGTCCCTCCAGGTCGGATTGTAGCTGATGACGGTTGGTCCATTCGCCTTCTTCTGCCGCCATTACTCCTACCTCCTCGCTAGTCCGAGCGACGCTGTAGATAATACCGCATAGATCGAGTAGGAGGGTGGGATTCCTCCACAATTCACTCACACTACCGGGCATGCAGGTCCGCATCAGGTGGTTCACCAAGGTGCTCTATGTCGGGTGATAGCCCTCCTGCAAGCTCACCCAGCCCTTATGCTGCCCAGAAATGTCTGTCCTGGTCTTAATTGAGGTAGAGGAGGTGCCGGATGCCCCTGCCATCAACGGGGTAGGTTAGGCCAGTCCCCGAGGAGACTGCGCGAGGCGGTGCGGGCGAGAAGCGACTGGAAGTATGTTCTCTCCGAGTCCGGTGCCTGCCTGGTCGATAGTTCCGCCGAGTAGTTGTCGCTTGAAGATCTCTTTAGTGTCTGCAGAGCCAAGGGCTACCTTAGGCCCATGGCCGCCTGCGGGCGGGTGCGGCCTATGCGCTCGTAGCTTTACGCTTCCTGAGTCGCTTGGCGCCGGTAGCCGCCGTAACCGAGACTCTGCGCTAACGGCACTTTGTTAGACACGGAGATACAGGTTGAGTGGGCGACCGTTGCCGACCCAATCGAGGAGCGCCTGTAGCTCCCGCGGCGGGGGCGAGTCTGACCACGCCCGCCAACAGCGCCAAAGGAAAATGCCAAGGTGCCAGCCAGCCGCGCACCAGTCGCAGCGCTACCGGCCACGAAGGCAGGGCCGGCAACGTGACGGCTTGTTCGCCCATACCGGCCTCCATTTTCCCCCCGCCCCACGGCAGCTTCTGCGGTCGGGGACGCGGCACCTGCCTGGCTCACGGCAGACTCCACCGCCACCGGTGGCGCCAGCTCTGCTTCCAGGATTGGCGCAGGGGCACCATCTTGGCTGGCGAACCAGGTATGCCAGCAGAAAGAGAAGGCGCAGCAGACCAGCTGCCAGTGGCGTCGAATCGCTTGGTCACCACGCACCATGAAGTCCGCCCAACCCAGCTCCTGCTTGACCTGCCGGTAGCTCTGCTCGACCCAGTTGCGCAAGCCGTAGATACGCACCACCTCGGCCAGACCGGCCGGTGCAACGGGCGAATCGACGGCCTGCGGCGAGCCGGGGCGCGGCAGGTTGGTCGCCAAGTACCAGGTGGTCAAGGGGGGCAGTGTGGCCGGATCGGTGGCCGCTACCGTCACGCGCCTTGGCTTGTCTGGGCCGTAGGGGCCAAGACTCAAGTCTGCCGCCCACCAGGTCTCTTCGTGCCCATCACGGAAGCGACGTACCACCTGCGTCCAGTCGCCCGGCGCCTCCGGTCCACCCCAGCTCAGCTCTCGCGCCGCCTCCTCGGGGGTATGCACGGCCTCGACTGGCGCCCAGACCCCGTGGGAGGGCTTGAGACCCAGTACATAAGGCAAGCCGGCGGCCGAAAGCGCCCCCTCGAAGGTGTCGTTCTCGGCGTAGAAGCAGTCGGCGACGACCGCCCGAAAGGTGATTCCTGCCGAGAGCGCCGCGTCGACCAGTGCTACGGCGATCTGGGGCTTGGTGCGAAAGGCGGGGTCATTCTTGCCCTTGGCCAGGCGGCGTGCCGGAGTGTACGGCTCGACGTGCAGGGGATAGTACACGCGCTCGTCCGCCCAGATCGTGGTTACGGCGACGATGCCGTTGTCGACTTTGCCAATCGAGCCCAGGTACTGGCGGGCGACATGCGCCGTCTTGGTGCCGTCCTTGCGATCGCCAGTATCGTCGACGACGAGGACCCCCTTCTCGTGTGGCACCGTGGCGTCCTCCCCGATGAGCCGTTCCAGGCGACGGGCGTTCACCGTCTCGGCATCCCAAGTCGATTCGGACAGGAAGAACTGCAACTGTTGCACAGGAGCGGCCTGCGCCCCGACTATCGGCTCGGTGCCGACCAAAGCGGTGAGCGTCTTATTGCGATCGCGTGGCAACAGCAGCCCCTGCAAGTAGGTACGGAAGCCTTGCCGCTGGGCCAGGTTGGCGAAGAGATGGTCTAACTGGGCAGCAAATCCTTCGAGCGGTCCGGGAGCGGGTGGACAGGGGATACGTTGAGTCATCGGAGTACCTCCACCCTTCCCTCACAGCAAGAACTCTGCCCCCGCTCAACAAAGTACCGCTAAATAGGTCGGTATAGGAATTGCTGGTTGGAGGCCTGACGAGTGAGCGTAGCGATGTACACAGGATGACAGCACGATGGCCCTTTGGGGAATGCCTCCTCTGAGCGATTCCGAGACAGCGGCCCTCGAACACGACTGCC
>JAJZQK010000156.1 GCA_021847625.1 Chloroflexota bacterium | reverse complement strand
ATCTCCAGGGGCTCTCGCTGCGCTTCTACCATGACCAGCGGCTGGGCGATCTGCTTAGCCGCCTGACCGGCGACATCGGGGTTATCGAAGAGCTGCTGGTCTCGGGGATTACCGACGGCGTAGCCCATGGTCTAACGATCATGTTCTTCCTGGCTATGCTCTGGTACCTCGATCCCACGCTCGCCCTCGTGGCGCTCGCGGCGATCCCCGGGCTGGCCCTGGCGACCGTGGACTACGCTCGCCGCAACCGATCGATCCAGCGGGCGATTCGGGAGAAAGGGGGCCTGCTCACCTCGGTGGCGGAGGAGGGGCTGTCGGCAATCGCGCTGGTGAAGGCTTTCGCGCGGGAGCCCTTCGAGCGTGAGCGGTTCCGACGGGCGGCGATCGAGAGCATGGAGGCCCGACTGCGCTCGGTCCGGGCTCGGACCCTGTTCACCCCCCTCATCGAGATGCTGGCCACCCTGGGCACGGTTCTGGTTGTCTGGTTCGGCACCCAGGGCGTTCTGTCTGGCCGCCTCAGTCTCGGGGGCCTGGTGGTGTTTCTCGGCTACCTCGGCTCCCTGTACACGCCGATCCAAGGGCTCAGCCTTCTTGGCGGGACGGTTCAACGAGCGCTGGCCGGGGCTCAGCGGGTGGCGGAGGTGTTGGATGCCGAACCGTCGGCGCGGGAGCGCCGGGCCACGTCATCCCTTCCTCCGGTCGATGGGCTGGTGGAGTTCAGCGGTGTGCACTTCGGGTACTCGGCCGATCGGCCGGTGCTGCGCGATCTGAACATCACCCTTCATCGGGGTGAGACGCTGGCGCTGGTCGGTGCGAGTGGCGCCGGGAAAACGACCGTGGTCAGCCTGCTGCTGGCCTACTACGACCCCGATGCTGGCGCCGTGTGCATCGACGGGCACGACTTGCGCGACTTCGACCCTCCGTCCGTGCGGCGGCAGATCGCGGCCGTGCTCCAGGAGCCTATGCTGTTCCAGACCAGTGTGCGCGAGAACATCCGGTACGGCCGTCTGGAGGCCACCGACGCCGAGATCGAGGCCGCGGCGGGGGCGGCGGGGGCCGATACCTTCGTCTGTGGGATGGCGCAGGGGTATGAGACGCCGGTGGGCCCACGAGGTGCCCGCCTCTCCGGCGGTCAGCGCCAGCGCCTGGCAATAGCGCGAGCGCTCCTCGCGGATGCGCCGATCCTCGTGCTGGACGAGGCCACCTCCGCCCTGGACCCGGTCACGGAGTCGGCGGTGCTGGCGGCGCTACGCACCCGGAAGCCGGATCGCACGACCCTCCTGGTCACCCATCGGCTCTCCACGGCGCGCAGGGCTGACCGGATCGCCCTGCTCTCTGGTGGACGCGTAGCAGAACTGGGCACCCACGAGGAACTGCTTGCCTCCCGAGGGCTTTACTACCGGTTCTACGCCGAGCAGACCGGGGCGGAGCCCGAGTTGGCGCGTCTGGCACGGGGATAGTCGGGGTAAATGAGTAAAGTCCCAGACGCGCTTAACGGCCCCTTCATCTTGGCGAGGCATACTATAGCTAGAGGTTCAGGGAAGCCCGAACCCGATGACGGAAAGGAAAGGAGGTTGTTATGATGGACAAGGCGATTGGTCTCGAGACCGAGGCTGCCGCTGAGCCGGTCTCCAATGAGCCGGACACCGGGGCTGACGTGCAGCAGGACGGCGAGTTCCAGGGCGAGTACTAACGGAACGAGAGGGGGCGGCCGGCGGCCCTGGGCCGGCTGCCCCCTCAATTCGTGCGAGGCGAGAGGGAGCGAAGCTCCCCGCGAGACGGTTTGCTATAATCATGCCGCTTATACCGCGGCCGGCGCGGTGAGCCAGCGCCGGGGCAACGAGAGGTATTCAGTGCGCATCCTGATAGTTGAGGATGAGAAGCAGTTGGCCGAGGTGCTGAAGCGAGGGCTTCAGGAGCACGGCTACGCCACGGACGTGGCCTACGATGGCGAGGAGGGCCTCGACCTCGCCGAGACGGGCGCATATGACCTCATCATCCTCGACGTGATGTTGCCCGTAATGAGCGGCCTGGAGGTCGCCCGGTCGTTGAGGGCCCGGCGAGTGGCCACTCCGATCCTGATGCTGACCGCCCGCGACGCGGTGGACGACAGGGTGGCCGGGCTGGATAGCGGCGCCGACGACTACCTGATCAAGCCCTTCGCCTTCCGCGAGCTGGTGGCTCGCGTGCGGGCGCTCCTGCGCCGCGATGAGATGGTAAAGGATCCGGTGCTGCGGGTGGCGGACCTGGAGGTAGATACCATCAGCCACGAGGTCCGACGGGGCGGCCGGATGATCGCGCTGACCAGCAAGGAGTACGCCCTGCTGGAGTACCTGGCGCGGAATCCGAACCGGGTGCTCACGCGGACGCAGATCGCGGAGCACGTGTGGAGCTACGATTTCACCGCCATGTCCAATCTGGTGGACGTCTACATCCGGTACCTGCGCCGCAAGCTGGACGATGGGCACGAGCCTCGGCTGATCCACACCGTACGAGGCACGGGCTACCAGCTTAAGGTCCCCCGATGAGACGCAGCCCGCGGTTCCCATCCCGCGTTCCCTTCTGGCGACGCGGCTTTCCCATTCGGGTGCGGCTCACCCTGTGGTACGTCGCACTGTTGGCGGTGATCCTGCTCGCCTTCTCCGGGGCTCTGTACCTGAGTTTCTCGCGCGGCCTGCGCGAGCAGCAGGACGCCACGCTGCGGGCGGAGGCGGCACAGTTGCAGGCGAGCGTGGACCAGGAGAACGGCCGACCTCACATGGGGCAGAACGAGGGCCAGCTCTCTGCCGGAACCGTGGCGGCCCTGTACGATAGCGCCGGCCGCGTGCTTCTGGATGGCACCCCCCGCTGGGACGCGTCCACTCTCGCCGATGTCAGAAGCCGAGCTTCCCACGGCGAGAGCAGCCTCCGATCGGTGAGCGCATCCAGTGGCCAGGGCTGGCGCGTCCTGGTGGTCCCGGTCCAGGAGAACGGCCGCGCCGTGGCGGTGCTGGAGGTGGGGTTGCCGGAGCAGGAGCTGGAGGCGGCCCTGAGGCACCTTCTCCTACTGATGGGCCTTGGTATCCCCGCTACGCTGGTTCTGGCTGCTGGTGGAGGGTTGTTCCTCGCCCACCGGGCGCTCTCGCCCATCGATCGCATCACCAAGCTGGCCAGGCAGATCGGTGCTGAAGACCTCTCCCGGAGGGTGGGAGCGGTCTCCGGCGACGACGAGGTGGGGAGGCTGGCCGAGACCTTCGACGCCATGCTGGCGCGGCTCGAGGGCGCCTTTCGTCGGGAGAGGCGGTTCACGGCGGACGCCTCGCACGAGCTGCGAACACCCATGGCCGTCATAGCTAGCCAGGTGGACGTTACGTTGGAGAGGTCCCGATCCGCCAAGGAGTACCAGGAGGCGTTGCGGGTGGTGGGACGCGAGGCCGAGCGTGTAGGGAGGCTGGTCTCGGATCTGCTGACCCTTGCTCGTGCGGACTCGGGCGAAATGGAACTGGAGCGAGAGGCGCTGGCCCTGGATGAGCTTGCGGATGCGGTGGTGGCCCAGCTCAGGCCGCTGGCTGACGCCCGAGGGGTTCACCTGGGAGTTGGCCGCGCGGAGCCCACGGTCGTGGTGGGGGATGAGACGCGACTGATGCAATTGCTCTTCAACCTGGTCGACAACGCCATCAAGTACACGCCGCCGGGTGGCGAGGTTACCGTGTCCGTTGAGCGTCGCGACGGCGGTGCGGCGCTGATGGTGACCGACACGGGCATCGGCATCCCCCCCGAGCACCTGCCGCACCTGTTCGAGCGCTTCTACCGTGTGGACAAGGCGCGGTCTCGATCCGAGGGCGGCGCCGGCCTGGGGCTGGCGATCTGCGACTGGATCGCCCGTGCCCACGATGGGAGGATCGAGATTGTCTCCAATCCCGGCCGAGGCTCGACCTTCACTGTCTATCTTCCTTTTACTACCCGTCCCGAACAATAGATATGGATGCTGAGAGTGAGCATGGGAGCGCGTGAATGGACCAGGGGTTGAACTGGTATCTGGCCCGGGCGATGAACGGTTTGGCCGGGCACTTGCCCGCCGTGGATGCGGCCGCCGCCTTGGTGGCCAACGACCTCATTTTCCTGGCACTCCTGGGCGTTGCCGCCTGGTGGTTCCTTCCATCGTCCGACGACGCGGGAAAGCGGGCGGCTCTCGCCACCGTGGGTGCAGTGGTCGTGGGGCAGATGGTGAACCTGGCCATCGGCCTTTTCGTCTACGTGCCGAGGCCATTCGTGGCCCACCAGGTCCTGCTGCTGGTGGATGCGGCCCGCGATTCGTCCTTTCCTAGCGACCACGCGACGGCGGCCTTCTCGGTGGCGACGGCGGCCCTCCTCTGGCGAATGCCCGGCCGCCGCCTGTTGCTGCCGGGGGCGGTGCTGATCGCCCTCGCCCGGGTGTACGTGGGGGCCCACTACCCGGCGGATGTACTGGCCGGCGCCGGGCTCGGGGCGATGTGGACCATCCTGGCCTTCAGGCTCGGCGGCCGGCTCCGTCCCATCTATGGCTTGGCGATCGGTGCCGCCAGGCGCGTCCACTTGGACTAGCAAACGACCCAAACGACCCAAGCGATGCTTACGGGCCACACCACGTAGCCCCCGATCTGGTTTCGCGCGATCCTCTAGGTTGCCCGACGGCGGGTTGTGCCGGATCCGCGAGTCCCGACGGTTGGGTCGGGAATGACCCACATCTTGAATGAGGAAGCAATGCGGTTACACCCTTCGCCGCGATGAGCCCGTGTGGCGATGCGGTAGCGGACGGTGTGGCTACAAGAAGGTGAAAGAAGAGGAGGCTGGTCTCGCTGGTGCAAGATAGGTGTTGTGGCACAAGTGGTCATGCGTTCAGGAGCGCAAGCGCGGCACCGAGGGCGATGGCCGGAACGCAGGGGAACGTCCGCTGTCCTCGTCGCCAGGCCACGACCGCCAAACCGGTGCCAACCAGTGCTGCCCACCAGGCCGTCCAGTGGACCAACTGCCAGCCCTGCCAGGCGCCCACCGCCGCCAGCAAGAGCGCGTCGCCCTGCTGAATCCACTGGTGGGGACGAAGGGAAGTAACAACACCCCGCCGACCACGAGCCCGAGCAGGCTCACCTGGGGCGCCTCCCAGCCGGTGGCAGCAGCGACGAGCAGCCCCGCGCCGCTTCCGCCCAGCGTGACCCAGGTCGGCACCTGTCGTCGGCGAAGAGCCGTAATTGCCGCGATGGCGAGCAGCAACATGATAACAGGGGTCGCAAAGGGCACAGGGGCCATGGCTCACCTCTGGCCGACAGCCTTGCGGGTGTCCTCACGCGCGGCGACCTTTCCTTCCAGCTGCTTGCAGATCTCCTCGAACAGTTCGACCGTCTCCGGCTCGGGCTGGTAGCGCTCCGGGTCATCCTCCGGGTCTTCGGGGTCGTAGTACGCCTCACGCAACGCTTGCCTGAGGTGGCGGTCCTCACGGATGAGGGAGCTGAGATCCCCAAGCTGCCGGTAGCATCGATAGAGTTCGCGGACGACATCCTCGAGCGTCGGCTCGGCTTTGAGCAGGCTCTTGTAGAGCGGCACTGCTTGGGCAAACTGCCCCTCTCGACAAAACATGCGGGCTAATCGTATCGTCGCGCGGTTGTACTCCTCCCGACAGCCGGCGCGGAGCGAGACGCCCGTTTCGCCAGGGTCGTCCACCCACTCGTAGAAGCGGGCTCCTCGACCGGTGAGGAGGTCGCCGCGATAGATGGCGCGCGCCCGCTCCAGCGCAGACTTCGCCTGCTGCGGGGGCAGCTTCGGCGCCGCCCGACACAAAGCTAGGAACTCGTGGACGTCCGAGGCGATCAGTCTCGTATCGAGTCGGCAGGTGCCGTCCCGCTCGCAGCGCACGGCTTCGGCGGGAAGCCCCGGGACCTGGCGCGCGAGAAGAGCGCGTAGACGGGCCATCTCCACCCGCATGCGGTTCGCTGCCCGCTCGGCGTCGGCATCGGGCCAGAGCGCGGCGAGCAGCTTGTCCTTGGAGACCGCCCCGTCTGCATGGCTCGCCAGGAACGCCAGCACCTCGAACGACTTGAAGCAGACGCGGCCATCGAGCGACGGCTCGATCTCGTGGTCGCCGTTGCTCACGACGAATTCGCCGAAGCATCGGACCTGTACCAGCACTCCTTCTGCGGCAGGCTCCTCGTCGACATCCGGAGGCCCTCCTGCGGCCGCTGTCGCTTCCGACACCCTGATCCTGACCGAGCGCCCATCGGCCGTGTCCTCACCCTCTGCCGAGGCCGGCGGTTCTCCAGACTCGATCGCGGCGGCCTCCGCCAGCAGAATGGCGCTTCGGTGCCCGTCGGACGGCTGCCCTTCCTCCGGTGCGTCCCCGACCGGCACCGCATCCGAGGTAGTCGCTCCGCCTGCGGGGGCTCCTGCAAGCGCCACGGCTTCCGCAATGGCGGACGTCGCGCATCCGTCCCTCGTTCGTGATGCCTCGTGATCGAGTACTGGCGATGGTGGCCGTCCCGTTTTCTCAGCCACGGGTTCGGACGAGTCGCCCTCGAGTCCTCCGGCAGGAACGCCCTCCCCGGCTGACCGCACCGAGTCCTCGTCCCCACCGGGGAGCACCTCCGCCTCGGCCGTGTCAGGCCCGACCGCTGTGATCGCTGTCGTGGAAGGGGGGGCGCCGTAGGCCCCGCGCATCAGCCGCACCAGCTCGTCGAGGTGATCGGCAGAGATGCGGAAGCCGCGGGCTCGCACCGGCAGCCGGCCGTCGATGCGGAAGAGGAGATCGCCGCTGCCCAAATCGGCCGCGTCTGGCCGGCCCAGCAGCCTGATGCTCTCATCATCGTCGAGGGTTTGGAGCACCAGGCGGGTTCCGAAATGCGCCAGCACATCTTCGCTGAGGCTGGCCGCGACGGTGGTGGCGGCCAGCAGGCGCACGCCGTGCTCCGGCCCGTGGACGCCGATCAGCTCCAGCGTAGCCCCATCGTCCTCGACTTCGCCCAGCTCGCCGATCACGAGCACGATCTCGGGCTCGGCTCGCCGAGCAGATGCTTCGCCCGCGTCTTCTTCCGCTGATCGCATTCGGCGCACGAGCTCGGCCCGCGCGTGATCGAGGACCCGGTTCGCCTGCACGTGGTCGCCCGGGTCGATAAGACTGCCATACTGGTGGGGGAGGTGCTGCAGTTGGGCGGGCAGAGTCCGGCGGCTGGCGACGGTCCACAGGCGCAGCTCCCCCGGGCGGTAGTGCGCGGCCAGGGCGGCGATGATGCTGGTCAGAACCACCTCGGCTCCACCACCCGGCAGGCCGGCGATGAGGACGTGG
>JAJZQK010000155.1 GCA_021847625.1 Chloroflexota bacterium | reverse complement strand
AGCCGAGCGAGCAAGCCACCTCTCCCTTTCAGGGAGAGGGTAGGGGTGAGGGTCGAAAGAAACGGGCGGCAGGGGGCAAGCCCCTGCCCTACAGGCTGCAGTGGTGACTTACCTCGGACACGTAGGGCAGGCCCCACCACCCTTGCCCACGCCCCGAAATGGCGAGGGGACGTGGCACGAACGAGCGCCCTACAGCTCCAGCCACAGGCGGTAGACTTCGCGCCGCGGGAGGCCGGTCTCGGCGCTGACCTCGGCGACGGCCTCCCGGCCCTTGCGCCCGGCCCGCTTGAGTTCGGCCAGGCGCCGGCTTGCCTCCGCGGGGGTGGCCGTTTCCTGCTCGCGCGGGCGGCCCTCGACGACGAGGGTGAACTCGCCCCGCGGCTCGACGGCCTGGAAGTGGGCCAGCACCTCCGCCACGGTCCCGCGTACGACCTCCTCATGCAGCTTGGTCAGCTCGCGCGCGGCGGCCAGGCGCCGGTTGCCGAGGGTGCCGGCGATGTCGGCGAGGCTGGCAAGGAGCCTGTGCGGCGCCTCGAAGGCCACGAGTGTCCGCGGCTCCGCCGCCACGCCGGCCAGCATGCTTCGCCGCTCGGCGGGACGGCGGGGGAGGAAGCCCAGGTAGGTGAACTGGTCGGTGGGCAGACCGGAGACGGCCAGCGCCGTGATAGCCGCGGAGGGGCCCGGCACCGGTACCACCGCGATGCCGCGGGCGATGGCGGCGGCCACCAGCTCGTAGCCCGGGTCGGAGATGCCGGGCATCCCCGCCTCGGACACCAGCGCCACGTCCCCCGCGGCGGTGGCCGCCAGCACGTAGTCAAGCTTGGTTAGTTTGTTGTGCTCGAAGTAGGACGTGACGGGGGTGGCGATGTTGAAACGGGTGAGGAGACGTTTGGTGGCGCGGGTGTCCTCGGCGGCGATCAGGCCGACCTCGCCCAGCACGCGCAGGGCGCGAAGAGACATGTCCTCCAGGTTGCCGATGGGCGTAGCGACGACGTAGAGCGATCCCATATGGGCTAGGCTGGGGCCGGGCCGGCCGGCGTGTCGTGCTTCTGCCAGGCGACGTCGATGAGGACGAGCAGGCCGCCGGAGACGAGCGAGTGGCCGCCCATCAGCACCGGCACCCCGGCGTCACGGGCGGCGGCGGTGAACTCGCGGGCCGTCGCGTTGCCTACCTCCCCCGGCTCCAGGAGGTCGGACCAGAAGCGGTCGGCCGCGCTGAGGCCGAGCTTCAGGTGGTTGAAGATCACCCGCGAGTCCAGGAAGACGGCCTGGGCGTCGGCGACGAGGTCGGCGAAGAACCGCCGGGGCCCGACGACCTCCAGATGGTAGGCGAGCAACGAGCGCACCAGCCCATTCTCCTCCCGGCCGCTCGCCCGCATGCCCCGTTCCTCCGCGTAGATGCGCTTGCGACAGGCGAGGTCGGTCTCCAGGCGGGCCCAGACGTGCGAGCCCACGCGCCCGGCGACGACGATCTCGGCCTCGCGCTCGGTGAGATAGGCCATGGCCTTCTGCAGCCGCGTGAGGTCGAGGTCGAGCGAGCGCAGGAAGGCCGCCGTGTGGGGGCCGAGCTGGGGGTGCATCTGCAGGATCATGAGGTCGGCGGGCGTGTCGATGTCCAACTGCGTGCCGGGCGTGCGGTCGAGCGGCCGGCGCTCCAGGCCGCCGTCGTAGTGCAGCAGCCAGGCCAGGTTATTGTCGATGGCGGGCGGGTCGATCCGGGTGATGGCCGAGGCGGGGCTGAAGCCGGCGAAGTCGGTGGAGAAGAAGTTGTTGGTGATGACGACCTCGTCGTTCTCGAGCAGCGTGCGGCCGAGCGAAGCGAACTCCGCCGCCGTCAGCAAGGGGCCGCTGCCGCCGCCGATGTAGAGGGCGCGCTCTATCTTGTGGCGGTGGATCAGGTCCACCAGTTGGCGGCCGAAGTGGAAATCCTGCCGGTCGAGCTCGACGGTGACCGGCATGTCCGCCAGGCAGCGGGCGAAGGACGGCGAGGCCGTCGAGACGATGACCTCCTCGCACCAATCCTCGGCGAGGGCGCGCTCGACGGTATCCAGCGCGCTGGCCGCCTGGGCCCCGGCCACCATCTGCTCGGGGGCACTGGGGCCGCCCGCCCCCACGAAGATCAATACCGACACCTTCTTTGCCAAGGGATCGACTCCTGCCAAGTTCTCCGCCTACCCGGCCGGCGGGCACGGGCACTGCCCGCGGCACGGTCCGATTGACCTACCCGGAGAAGGATTATAGCACAGCCCTCAGGTGCCATTCCCCATTATTTATGTTCAACAATGCCCTTGCCTCGGCGGGCCAGCGGGTCTATACTGGAGGCTAGTAACAACTGCGCTGCTTCGAACGGTGGGAACAGACGTTCCCACCGTCCCTCTTGCCCGTCGCGACGGGGAATGCGCCCGATGTCACAGGCCCCGGCCAGTGGACGTAATTCGTAGATCGCACTGGCTTGCCGGCGAGCGGACGGTTGGGCGAGGGAGGAAGAGTGGGCTTGTGCTTCGCCCGAACCGAGGGGGAGCGGGCCGCGGGCGGTGTGCCGATGGGCAGAGTGAATGATCGTAACGTCGAGGTTCTTTTCGGGTCTAGCCAAAAGCTTCGGTAGGTGGTTGCAGAATGTCGGCCCCTCCGAGACGCAGGTCTTGGTGGGCGCCGGGCTCCTCGTCGGCATCACTTCCGGTCTCGGCGCCGTCGTCTTCCGCTACCTGATTCAAGGGTTCAACTACGTCTTCTTCGACCTCCTTCAGTCCGGTCTGGCCACCTTCATGGGTTCGAGCACGGTTATCGTCATCCCCGCCATCGGCGGCCTGATCTTTGGCCCTATGATCTACTTCTTCGCCCGCGAGGCGAAGGGCCACGGCGTGCCCGAGGTGATGATGGCCGTGGCGCTCCGCGGCGGGCGCATCCGTCCCGTCGTGGCCGTGGTCAAATCGCTGGCTTCGGCGGTGTGTATCGGCTCCGGCGGCTCGGTCGGACGCGAGGGCCCGATCGTGCAGATCGGCTCGGCGCTAGGGTCGACGGTTGGCCAACTGTTCCGAATGTCCGACGACCGGGTGCGGACGCTGGTGGCCTGCGGCGCGGCCGGCGGCATCGCCGCCACCTTCAATGCCCCCATTGCCGGCGTGTTCTTCGCCCTCGAAATCATCCTGAGTGAGTTCACCACCCGCGCCTTCGGCGTCGTCGTCATCGCCGCCGTGACGGCCTCCGTCATCGGCCGCTTCGCCTTCGGTAGCCAGCCGGCCTTCCCTGTACCGCCCTACGAGCTGGTGAGCGTGACGGAGTTTCCACTCTATGCCCTGCTAGGCGTCCTCGCCGCGGTGGTTGGGGTGGGCTTCACCCGCCTGCTCTACTGGTTCGAGGACCGCTTCGACGACATCCGGATGAAGGAGTACCTGAAGCCAGTGCTCGGCGGGCTGCTTCTCGGGGCAATCGGTCTCTTCTACCCGCAGGTGTTCGGCGTCGGCTATCCCGCTATCTCCGACGCGTTGACCGGCAACTTCGCGATCACGCTCCTGCTGGCGCTGCTAGTGCTGAAGACCCTGGCCGTCTCGCTCACGATCGGCTCGGGCGGTTCCGGCGGCGTCTTCGCCCCTTCGCTGTTCCTGGGCGCGATGTTCGGGACCGCCTTCGGCGTCGCGGCCAATGCGTTCTACCCCGGCCTCACCGCCCCGCCCGGCGCCTACGGGCTGGTGGGCATGGCCGCGGTCTTCGCGGGCTCCGCCCGGGCGCCGATCACGGCGGTGATCATTCTCTTCGAATTGACGGGGGACTACCTCATCATCCTGCCTTTGATGGTGGCGGTCGTCATCAGCACCCTCACCTCGGAGGCGCTCAGCCGCGACACGATCTATACCCTCAAGCTGCGTAGGCGCGGCATCGACCTGCGGGCGGGCCGGGACGTGGACCTGATGCGGACGATCACCACGGGCCAGGCGATGACGAGCGAGGTGGTGACCGCGACGCACGAGACGTCCGTGGCCGAGGCGGGCGCGCAGCTGGAGGAATCGCACGCCCGGGCCCTGGTCGTGGTTGACGAGAGGGGCGAGCTGGACGGGATAGTCACCGTGCAGGATATCGAGCGGGTTCTGCTGGATAACAGGCTCGGGGCGACGGTCGGCGAGGTGGCGAACCGGCCGGCGATAACCGCCTACATCGACGAGCCGCTCAGCCAGGCCATCCGCCGCATGGGCGCCCGCGACCTGGGCCAGGTGCCGGTGGTGACGCGGGCGAAGCCCCGGGAGGTCGTCGGCCTGCTGCGGCGTGGCGACATCGTGCGGGCCTACAGCGCGGCCATGCTCGGTCGCCTGGAGTCGCAGCAGCAGCGCCGCATCCTGCCGCGCGAACTGCGCGGCACGCGGGTGATGGAACTTACGATTCAAGCGAAGGGACCTCTGGTCGGTCGCAAGCTCGCGGACCTCCGGTTGCCCTCGCCCACGCTCGTCATCGCCGTCGAGCGCGGGCAACAGGTGGTGATCCCCCATGGTGGCACCGTCCTCGAGGGCGGCGACCGCCTGATGATCCTGGTGCGCGACGAGGCCGTCGCCGACCTCCAGGAGAGACTGCTGGCGCAACAAGGTAAGGCACCTGCCGGCGCCAACGGGAAGAGTTAGGAACCTATCAGATTCACAATACTCACCCCGGATACTGCCCCGGCGGCCGTCGATGAGCATCTACATGATGAACTACGCCCTGATGCCGCTGGCGACGCTGCCGCTCGGCGCTCTCTCCGACGCGTTCAGCGCGCCGTTGGCCCTCGGCGGCGCGGCGGCGATCATCGTCCTGGTCGTCGGCGGGGTCGGTTTGTTCTACCCGTCCTACCGCAAGGTGGGCGAGGCAACCGTCGGGCAAGGAGGGGCATGAGGCAGGGGGTGTGGGTGTTGCCCGCGTCCTTGTCATCCCCGCGCAAGCGGGGATCCAGCCCAACGCAGCCGCCCGGCGATGCGGCTGTGCACGTCATCCCCGCGCAAGCGGGGATCCAGTGGTCATTTGTAAGGACGAGGCACCGGATGGATTCCCGCTTCCGCGGGAATGACCGGAACCTACTGGCTGCCGGCGCTGGGTGAAAATGGCATCGGCAGCTGCTTGCTGGTTTCCGTAGGGGCCGGTTCACCTCAGAGGTTGTGATTAAATCGGTTTTGGCGCCCAAGACTGGCGTGCGCCTCCTTAGTATACGTCCTTGTACGAGCCGGTTCGGGCGCCCCAAATCGAAAAAGTCACAAACTCTCAGGCGGATCGCCCCCACGGTTGGTTGGCGGTTCTAGCCGACGACCGCGTCCGTGAGGTACTTGCGGTCGGAGACGACGCCCGGGCGCTGGTTGAGGATCTTGGCGCCCCGGTTCATCGCCAGCAGGCCCGTGCGGGCCTGCTCCTTGACGCCGAAGGGCTTCAGCACCTCCAGCAGCTTGTCCAACTTGTCCGCCTCGCCGGTGGCCTCTAGCACCAATGTCGTGGAGGACACGTCGATGATGCGGGCCTTGAAGAGGTCGGCCAGGCTCACTACCTCCTGGCGTGTGCGCGAGTTCACCCTCACCTTGACCAGCATCATCTCGTGGGCCAGGTAGTCCTCCTCGTCGGTTAGGTCGGCGACTTTCACCACCTCCACGAGCTTGCGGAACTGCTTGGCGATCTGGTCGAGCACGGTGTTGGTGCCCTCCACGACCAGGGTCACGCGAGTGAGGCCGGGCGTCTCCGAGGCGCCGGCCGTGAAGCTGGCGATGTTGTAGCCGCGGCGCGCGAAGAGGCTCGCCATGCGAGCGAGCACGCCGGGTTCGTCCTGCACAAGGGCCACAAGTACGTGTCTCATTTGCCGTTACACCCCCTGGGATCCTCCACGAAGTCGGCGTTGCCGGCGCCGGGATGCACCATCGGATAGACGTTCTCGTCCTTGTCCACCAAGCAATCCAGCAGATATGGCCCTTCCGCGCGACGGGCGTTGGCGAAGGCACTCTCCAGTTCTTCCGCCTTCGTAACCCTCTGGCCGGGGATCCCGAACGTGGCGGCCAGGGCGACGAAATCCGGCCCGGTGATCGGGGTGGCCATGTAGCGGGCGCCGTGGAAGAGCTCCTGCCACTGGCGGACCATCCCGAGGAAGCCGTTGTTCATGATGACGATCTTAATCGGCAGCCGCTCCTGGGCGACGGTGGCCAGCTCTTGCATGTTCATTTGGAAGCCGCCGTCGCCCACGACGACCCAGGTGGGGTCGTCGGGGGAGGCCGCCTGCACCCCCAGGGCGGCGGGCAGCGAGTAGCCCATCGTCCCCAGGCCACCGGAGGTGAAGAAGGAATTGAGACGGTTGAACTGATAGTGCTGGGCGACCCACATCTGGTGCTGGCCGACGTCGCTCACCACCGGCGCCTGGCCCTTCGTGGTGTGGTTGAGCGCGCGGATCACCTCCTGCGGCGGCAGGTTGCCCTCGCCCACCACGAGGGGATGGCGGTCGCGCCAGGCGTCGATCTGGCAGAGCCACTCGCGGTGCGCCATCTCCGGCGTCTGCGCCATCAGCGCCTGCAGCGTCAGCCGCACGTCGCCCACGATGGGCACGGCCACGGGCACCCGCTTGCCGATCTCGGCCGGGTCGATGTCGATTTGGACCACCTTGGCCTGAGGGGCGAACTGCTGGAGGTTGCCGGTGAACCGGTCGTCCATGCGCATGCCCAGCGCGATCAGGAGGTCGGCGTTCTGCACGGCCAGGTTGGCCCAGGCGACGCCGTGCATGCCCGCCATCCCCAGCGACAGGGGATGATCCCCCGGCAGCGCGGAGAGGCCGAGGAGGGTCTCTACCACCGGCGCGTCGATCTTCTCCGCGAACTGGCGCAGTTCGTTCCAACCCTTGGCGATGCTGATGCCGTGCCCGGCGACGATCAGCGGCCTTTTCGCCTGTTTGATCGCCTGCACGGCGCGCTGGATCTGGTGGGGGTGGCCGTGCACCACCGGTCGGTAGCCGGGCCGCGGCACGCGGTCGGGATATTCGAACTTCGTCTTCCCCGTGAGGATGTCGCGGGGCAGGTCGACCAGCACCGGGCCCGGCCGGCCGCTGTTGGCCAGGAAGAAAGCCTCGCGGAGGGTCGGCGCCAGGTCCTCGACGTTGCGCACCAGGAAGTTGTGCTTGGTGATGGTGAGGCTGATGCCGGTGATATTGACCTCTTGGAAGGCGTCGGTGCCGACGACCGCGGTCGCCACCTGGGCCGTGAGGGCCACCATCGGCGCCGAGTCCAGCATGGCCGTGGCGATGCCGGTGACGAGGTTGGTGGCGCCGGGGCCGGAGGTGGCGATACAGACGCCCCCCTTGCCGCTGGCCCGGGCGTAGCCGTCGGCGGCGTGGGCCGC
>JAJZQK010000154.1 GCA_021847625.1 Chloroflexota bacterium | reverse complement strand
AAACTGGCGTGCGCCTCCTTAGTGTACGTCCTTGTACGAGCCGGTTCGGGCGCCCCAAATCGAAAAAGTCACAAACTCTCAGGTGGGTCCGCCCGGGGCCTGACTCCGTGCCGGCCCCTATGGAGGCAGGCGGGTGGCTGTCGATGCCGTTTTCACCCACCGCCAGGAGCCGCCGGTTCCGGTCATTCCCGCGGAAGCGGGAATCCATCCGGTGCGCGGCCATCTCGGGAACTGGATCCCCGCTTGCGCGGGAATGACACGAGCGCTAGCAGAGCCTGCCTGACCCCTCCCGGTAGCGAGCACCCTGGCAGCAACGGCTATGTCAGACTACTTAGTGCATGTAGCGCCCGCCGTTGATGTCGAGCGTCACGCCGGTGATGAAGCTGGCCTCCTCGGAGGCCAGGTAGGCGACGGCGGCGGCAATCTCGTCCGGCCGCGCCCGCCTACGCAGCGGCGTCGAGCGCAGCACCACCTGCTCGTTGTTCTGGGCCCAGTCCGTGCGGAAGCGCACCACCATGCGCTCGGTAAGCACACCGCCCGGGCAGACGGCGTTGACGTTGATGTTGAACGGCCCCAGCTCCGTCGCCAGGTGGCGGGTCAGCCCGCCGACGCCGGCCTTGGCAGCAGCGTAGGCCGCGTAGGCGAAGCTCGAGTCGGCACGACCGATCTCCGCCCCGATCGAGGAGAAGTTGACGATCTTGCCGCCGCCCTGCTTCTTCATATGCGGGATGGCGTACTTGCAGCAGAGGAATACCGCCGTCAGATTGAGGGCCAGGGTGGCGTCCCACTCCGCTTCCGGTATCTCCTCGGCCCATTTCTGGCTCTTGCCCTCTTCCGTGGCGTAGTACGCCGTCATGCCGCTGCCACCGGCGCAGTTGACGAGGATGTCCAGGCGGCCTAAGCGGGCGACGGTGGCCTCGACCATCTCCCGCACGCTCTCCGGCTTGGTGAGGTCGCAATAATGGCCGAACACCTCCCGCCCACCGGCGGTCAGGTCGGCCACAAGGTTATCCATGCCGGCGCGGTCGACGTCGGCGATGACGACCCTGGCCCCTTCGTTGGCCAGCAGCGTGACCGTGGCCCGTCCGATGCCGTTGGCGCCGCCGGTGACGACGGCCACCTTGTCTGCAAATCTCATTGCTCTACTCCATCCAGCCGCTAGTTTCCCCGCCCCTTTGCCTAATCCAAAGCCAAGTTGGAGGCCGCGGCCGAAGGCAAGGGCGAGAAGGGGTCTCCCTAGGCCCCGCCCGCGGTTAGGTTATGCTTATCTGCGAGCCGGCGGCCGTCTTTACGATGTCGACGCGCACAGGGAAGGCGTCCTTCAGCTCCTCGATGTGGGTGATGACCAGCACCTTGGCGAAGTCCTTACAGACCTCGTTGATGGCCTCGACTAGCCGCTCGCGCCCCTGGGCGTCCTGCGTGCCGAAGCCCTCGTCCACCACCAGCATCTCCAGGCGGGCGCCGGCCCGGCGGGCGAGCAGCTTGCTCAGGGCGATGCGGATGGCGAAGTTCACCTTGAACGCCTCGCCGCCGCTGAACAGCTCGTAGCTGCGCGTGCCCAGCTCGTCGGCGATGCGGATGTCGAGCGTCTCGATGACGGCGTCGCTCGCCTTGGCGGCACGCTGGGTCTCGAACTTCACGCGCATGCGCCCGTCGGTCATACGGCCCAGCATGTCGTTGGCCTCGTCCTCCAGCTCCGGCACGGCCGCCTCGATGATCATGGCCTGGATGCCCTTCTTGCCGAAGGCGACGGCCAGGTCGTCGAAGATGGCCTTCTCCTCCGCCAGGCGGGCGATGGTGCGGGAGAGATCCTTGCACTGCTGCTCCAGGTAGCGGCAGTGGTTCAGCATCTGCTGCACCCGCCCCTGGCGCAGGCGGGCATCGGATTGCCGGCTGATGAGGGCGTTGATCTCCCCCTCCACGCCGGCCAGCTCCGCCGCCAGGGGCTGCATCCGCGCCAGCTTCACCACCAGCTCGGCCCGCCGCTCCTCCTGGAGGGCCAGTTGCAGCTGCCATTTCTCGCGCAGGCGCTCGGCGCCATGCAACAGCGGCCGTTCGCGTTCGAGGGTGCTGCCGGCGATCTGCAGCTGCTGGTAGAGCTGCTCGTACTCCTGGTAGGCGCCCAGCTGCGCGCGCACCGCCTCGTGCCGGCCGGCGTCGTAGCCAAGCTCGGCGACCTCCCGCTCGACGGCCGCCAGGGCGGCCTGCTCCGCCTGGGCGTAGTCACGCCGCTCGATCCGCTCCGCCACGGCGGCGGCCTGCGCACCCTTCTCCTTGGCTTGGGCGGCGCAATCCTCGGCGTCGGTCAGGCTCTTCTCCAGCCGCGCCACCGTGCGCTCCAGCGCCACTTTGGCCTGAAGGGCCTCCTGGATCGAGCCGAGCGCCTTCTGGGCCTCCTTGCCCTCTGCCTCCAGGTCCTTCACCGCCGCCGCGTTCTGGTCGTAGTCGTGGCGAAGGCGCAGCCGCTCCTCCTGGAACTTCTCGGCCAGGCTCTGCCGCCCCCGCGGGCCCAGCTCGCTCTCGCACAGCGGGCAACGCCCGCCGTCGCTGTCCAGCAGGTCGATCTTCTCCTTCAGGCGCTTGCCGTCCTGCACGATCTGCTCGTTCACGGCGCGCAGGGAGTCAACCTGGTACTTGAGGGACTGGATAAGGGAGCGCTTCTCCTCCTGGTGGGACTCCAGCTCGGCCATCTGCGCCAAGCGGGCGTCGGCCTTGGCGAGCTCATCCTGCCAGCGGGGGATGCCCTGGCCGCGGCGCTCCAGGTCCGCTATCGCGCTCAGGAGCACCTTCTGCTCGGCCAGCAGGTGGCCGCGCGCCTCGTCCACCTTGCGCACGAGGGCGGAGCGGCGTTCGTTGAGGGCCACCAGCTTGCCCAGGCGCGCGTTCATCTGCTCGTGCTCCTGGCGCAGGGACAGCAGCCGGGTGTAGCCGGCCTCGACCTCCTTGCGCTTGCTGAGAGTGGCCTCGCACTCCGCGATGCGTTGGGCGTACTCGGCGATGTGGCGTTCGCTCTCGACCAGTTCATGCTGAATGCCGGTCAGTTGGCCGTTGATCTCCTGCAGGCGGGCCGCGTCCTGCTCCAGGGCGTGCTTCTCCGCCCGCAGGGTGGCCTGGTGGTTCTCGCGTTCGACCAGCTGGCTGGCCAGACCCTCCAGCTCGGCGGCGACCTTCACCGCCTCCGCCTCGTACTCTGGGCGGCGGGCGGCCTCGCCCTCCATGCTGCTCTTCTTGGCCAGCTCTTCCCGACGCTGCGCCTCCCGTTCCCGGGCCCGCTCGCGGGCGATGTCCTCGAAGGCGTCGTAGGCGTCGAGCCCGAGGAGGCTCGCCAGCACCTTCTTGCGCTCGGCGGGGGGCTTCAGGGTGAAGGCGTCGGCCTTGCCCTGGAGGATGAAGGCGGAGTTGACGAAGGTCTCGTACTCCATGCGGAGCAGCTCGTTGAGGCGCCGCTGGGTCTCGTGCATCGTGTTGCCGGCGATGCTGCGGTAGGTGCCGTCGCCGTAGATCTGCAGATCGACGCTGCCCACCCCGCGCACGCCGCCGCCGGCCCGGCGCAGGGCGCGCTTGCGGATGACCCGGTAGCGCGTCTCGCCCAGCTCGAACTCGAACTCCACCTCCATCTCGGTCTGCCCGTGGTGGATGAGCTCGTCCTCGCTCTTGGCGCGTGCCTTCCCCCAGAGGGCCCAGGTGATAGCGTCGAGTAGGGCCGACTTGCCATGCCCGTTATCGCCCGAGATGCAGGCCACCCGGAAGCCGTCGAAAAGCAACGGAGGGACGTTGTCCCGGTAGCTCATGAAGTTGCGTAGCTGCAGCTTGAGGGGAATCATCGCAGGGGTAATCGTACCCGAACGGGGCGCAAAAGTAAACTCGCCCGCCGCAAAACCCGCCGCAACAACCCCTAGCATGGCCCCAAGGCAATGATGTAAGATAGAGGAAGGAGGCCGAGTCCTCACTGTGAGAAGAGACCCGCCCACCATGTGGTGGGCGGGGCCTTGTTTGCCTCAGGGGGCGTTGCGATGTGGCGCGGTAGACCGGTGTGGGCGGAGATTGACCTCGGGGCGATCGAAGGGAACGTCGCCGCCCTGCTGGGGCGGCTGCCCGCGACCTGCGGGCTCATGGCCGTGGTGAAGGCGAACGCCTACGGGCACGGCGCCGTGCAGGCGGCCCGCGCCGCCCTGGCCGGGGGGGCCAGCTCGCTGGCGGTGAACGTCGCCGACGAGGGCGTGCAGCTGCGCCGGGCGGGCGTCGGTGCCTCCATTTTGGTGCTGGGCTACATCCCGCCCTGGGAGGCCGACAAGGTCGTCTTCCATTCCCTCACCCCCACCGTCAACACCTACCAGCTGGCGCTGGCCCTGGCCGCCTCCTCGCACTGGCACGGCGTGCGGACCGGCGTCCACGTCAAGGTCGATACGGGCCTCAGCCGCTACGGCCTGCCGCCGGAGGAGGTACTCGGCTTCGTGCGCGGCCTCACGGCCATGCCGAACCTGGGGTTCGAGGGCCTCTGGACCCACCTGGCCACGGCGGACGAGACGGATAAGTCGTTCGCCAACCAGCAGATGGAAGCCTACCAGCACTGCCTGCACCAGCTGGAGGCGGCCGGCCTCGCCCCGCGCCACAGGCACGTCGCCAACAGCGCCGGCATCATCGACCTCCCCGGCAGCCACCTCGACCTCGTGCGCAGCGGCATCGCCATCTACGGCCTCTACCCGTCGGCGGAGGTCGACCACAGCGTGCGGCTTATCCCCGCCATGGCGCTAAAAGGGGTGGTGGCGCGCGTGCGTCGCCTGCCCGCCGGTAGCAGCGTCGGTTACGGGCGCACCTACATCGCCGAGAGGGACGTCACGGTGGCCCTGGTCCCCGCCGGCTACGGCGACGGCCTCAGGCGCTCGCTCTCCAACCTGGGCGAGGTGCTGATCCACGGCCGGCGCGCCCGCATCCTTGGGCGCGTCTCCATGGACCAGATCGTCGTGGACATAACCGACATTCCCGGCGTGTCGGTGGGCGACGAGGTCGTCCTCCTGGGCCGGCAGGGCGAGGGGCAGGTTACGGCGGAGGAACTGGCGGACTGGATGGGGACGATCAACTACGAGGTCGTCACCGGCATCTCCCAGCGCGTGCCCCGCGTGTATCTGCGGGACGGCGAGGTCGTCGCCGCGGAGTCGCTCGTCGACTGAATAGACAGGCCCTTATCCTTGCTGCACGGCCGGCCGGTGGCCGCCCGATAACCCGTAGGGGCGGACGGCTCTGTCCGCCCGGGGCCGGCACGGAGCCCGGCCCCCACGGATAGGGGGCCGGTCGTCGCGAGGCCGTTTTCATCCGGCACCGGTGGTCGTCAGGTTCCAGTCGTTCCCGCGGAAGCGGGAATCCATCCGGTGCATGGCCAGAGGGCGAACGGCGTTCGCCCCTACAAATAACGTTGGATCCCCGCTTGCGCGGGGATGACCGGAGCGCCTCCAGACACTGCACGATCCCTAGCGATAGCGGGCACCCCGGCCGCAACAGCTATGTCGGACTGTTTAGCGGGACGCCGAGCGCCGCCGGGCAGACGGGTTTGACAAAGCGGAGCCAAAACCTTTATACTCACATTCAGGCGCAGCCGCGGGTGCGGTGGACGCCGTTTTGGGAGCCGCGGAGAGGTGTCCGAGCGGTCTATGGTGCGGTTCTCGAAAAGCCGTGGGCCGAAAGGCCCCGTGGGTTCGAATCCCACCCTCTCCGCCAACAAAAGCAGGCGCCGTCCCTACTCAGGGGGCGGCGTTTTGTCTTGGCTGATGGGAGTCTCTTCCCATCGCATTTGACACGCTCTGGGATTGGCAGGTAAGATAGATTCGTTGAGCCGGTGCTCCGCTTCGCCGGAGGCCGGTCGCTCGCGAAGACCGCTCTAAGACGATCACGGACCTAAACCATGGCGACCCTTTACGAGACCATCCTGAACTGGCGCGAGGCATACAATACTCTCAACCAGAAAGACCCGGCCACCCAGGCTGCCCAGCAGGTCATCGTGGAGCGCATGGTCGACCGCCTGCGACGCCATCGCTGCCTGGCCGACCTCGCCGCCGGCTACTACCGCGACGGCGAATGGTGGAAGCCAGTCGTCCACGAGTTCAGCGCCGAGCCGGAGCAGTTCGACGGCGAGCTCATCCACAAGGCGGCCTACTTCCAGCGCCTGCTGCAGATACGCCAGCCGGGCGGCAAGTAGCAGACCAACCTCGCCTCCCTCAAATCGTCTCTACTATCCTTTTGCTGAGGTTCTGCACTGAATGATCTGTGACCTTTTCGACGCCTTCCTTCTAGACCTGGACGGCGCCGTCTACGTCGGCGAACGAGCAACGCCCGGCGCCCCGGAAGCGATCGCCGAGATGCGCCACCGCGGCAAGACGGTGGTCTTCATCAGCAACGACTCGCGGGCCCCCCGCGCGGAGTACGCCGCCAAGCTGAGCCACCTGGGCATCCCCACCACGGCCGAGGACGTCCTCACCTCGTCGGCCGCCACGGCGTTGTACATGCAGGAGCACCACAACCTCGCCGGCAAGACCGCCTACGGCGTGGGCTCGCCGGCCTTCAAGGACGAACTGCGGCAGGTGGGGTTGGTGCTGCTGGAGGGCGAGGAGGCGCGCGCGGCCGACTTCGTCGTCACGGCGCTGTCCGAGGACTTCGATTACGACCAGATGCGCACCGCCGGGATCGCCGTGCGCCGGGGCGCCCACTTCTACACGGTCAACCGCGACCCCACCTTCCCCATGCCGGACGGGCTGTGGCCGGCGGCGGGCGCCGTGACGGCAGCGGTGGAGACGGCCGGGGGGCGGCCGGCGATCGCCGTGGGCAAGCCGGAGACGGCGATGTTCGAGATCGCCCTCCGCCGCCTGCCGACGGGGGCGCGGGCGACCATCGTCGGCGACACGCTCGGCTCCGACGTCCTCGGCGGCCAGCGCGCCGGCATCAAGACCATCCTCGTCCTCACCGGCAACACCAAGGAGGAGGACCTCGCCACCGCCACGATCAAGCCAGATTACGTCCTGCCTTGCCTGAGTGCCATCGTCTTCGGGTCGGACTGAGTAGTCCGACGTAGCCGTTGCTACTCGGGCGATCGCGACCGGGAGGGCCAAGGGAGCCTGCGCCGGCGCTCTGTCATCCCCGCTTGTGCGGGGATCCAGTCGCTGGTATGAGCGCTCACCGGATGGATTCCCGCTCCCGCGGGAATTCTTCATAGCCTACGGCCACCAACGCCTGATGAAAACGGCCTCCGCGACGGTGTACCTACTGTCGTAGGGGCCGGACTCCGTGCCGGCCCTGGGGCGGACAGAGGCCGTCCGCCCCTACGTACCATCAAGAAGCGGCCATTT
>JAJZQK010000153.1:6669-7375 GCA_021847625.1 Chloroflexota bacterium | reverse complement strand
CGTCGGCGCCTTCGCCGTGGACGGCATCTTCAAGGGTGCGGCCTTCTGCAAGTACCTCTGCCCCCTTGGCCAGTTCAACTTCGTCAATTCCCTCGTCTCTCCCCTGGAGGTCAAGGCTCGCCGTCCGGAGACGTGCCTGACCTGCACTACCAAGGACTGCATCAAGGGAAGAGGCAAGCAGCGCGGCTGCGAGCTGTGGCTCTTCCAGGAGCGGAAAGCGGGCAATATGGACTGCACCTTCTGCCTGGACTGCATCCATGCCTGCCCCCACGACAACGTCGGGATCCAGGTTCGGATGCCAGGAAGGGAGCTGTGGGAGGATCGGCGCCGTTCTGGAGTGGGCCGCTTCGCCGAGCGGCCCGATCTGGCGGCCCTGGTGCTGGTGCTGGTCTTCGCGTCGTTCCTGAACGCCTTTGGTATGGTTGGTCCGTTCTACGGTTTTGCCGAGGGCTTGGCTGGACTGCTGGCTACCCGCTCCGAGGCGCTGGTGTTTGCGACGGTCTTCGGCACAGGCCTCGTGGTGCTGCCCGGCCTGCTGGTGGGTGCCGCGGCGTGGACCAGCCGGGCACTGGCCCGGTCGAGGGAGCCCCTCCTGGCCGTGGCGGTCCGCCACAGCTACGGCCTGGTTCCTGTAGGCTTCGGCATGTGGCTGGCTCACTACGGGTTTCACTTCCTCACCGGGGGCCTGACCCTGCTGCCCGTGGCC
>JAJZQK010000153.1:0-6659 GCA_021847625.1 Chloroflexota bacterium | reverse complement strand
GAGCTGGTGCTGTTGGAGGCAGGGTTGCTGGGGAGCCTGGTGGTGAGCTATCGCCTGGCCGCCCAGCGATACGCCGAACGGTCCACGGCTCATCGCGCCTTTCTCCCGTGGGCGCTGCTGGCGACGGCCCTCTTCGGGGCCGGTGTGTGGCTGATGCTGCAGCCCATGGAGATGCGCGGGACCTTCGGGGCTGGGTGAGGTACGAGTATGAGAAGCGAATTCCCGGTGACCGCCCTGCTCCTGGCGCTCGTCTTCCTGACGGGCTGTTCCGGCCTCCGCCAAGGGTCGGGATTGAACACGGCCGACCTGGGCGGCAAGCAGGCCCCTGACTTCGCCCTGGTGAACCAGCTCGGCGAACCCGTCAGGCTGGGCGACCTGCGGGGCAAGGTGGTTGCGATCACGTTCCTGTACACCAGTTGCCCGGATGTCTGTCCCATCATTACCACGCGGTTTGGTGAGGTGTACGACAAACTGGGTGATGCTCGCGCCAAGGTGGCGTTGGTGGTGGTGACGGTGGACCCCGAGAGGGACACGCCGGAGCGGCTGCGGCGGTATCTGGAGGCGCAGGGGCTGCAGGACAAGCTGCTGTTCCTGACGGGCAGCCGCGCGGAGCTGGAGCCGGTGTGGCTGGCCTACTTCGTGGGGGTCATCAAGGCGAAACCCCAGGTCGGGGCGGACGGCAGGGAAGGATTCTACTACGTGACTCACAGCAATCTGGTGCACCTGATCGATGCCGACGGGCGACAGCGGGTGCTGATCAAGGACGACAAGTTCACCGCCGAGCAGTTGCTGTCGGAGGTGCAGCGGCTCCTGCGGTAGGCGAGTTGTAGAAGGAGAGTTGCCCTGAGCCCGGAGTTGGTGGCCTTCATCGCCTCGTGGTCCTGGGATCCGACCGTCCTGGCGGGCCTCGCCCTGTCGGTTGGGCTGTATGCCTTCGGCTGGTACCGGCTCTCCCGCCGGGGCGCTGGCCGCCCGGTGCTCGCCCCCTGGCGGGCCTGGTGCTTCGGCGCGGGCCTCGCGGCGATAGGGCTAGCGCTGCTCTCCCCCATCGGCGCCTTCGGCGGGCTGTTCTTCTTCATGCACATGATCCAGCACCTGCTGCTGGTGGAGGTTGCCGCCCCCCTGCTCTTGCTGGGTGCCCCTCTGCTCCCGATGCTATGGGGCCTGCCGCGGGGATTGCGGGTCGGGATCGGTCTGCTCTTCGCCCCGGGCAGCCCTTTGTCGCGGGTGTTCGGCTTCCTGACCAGCCCGCTGGTTGCCCTGTCACTTTACGCGACGGCCGTCGCGGTCTGGCATCTACCCGCCTTCTACGACGCAGCTCAGGGCCGCACGTTGGTTCACGACCTGCAGCACTCCTTCTTCCTCGGGACGGCCCTGCTGTTCTGGTGGCCAGTGATCCACCCCACGGGCGGTCGCCGCCGGCTCAGCTACGCCGCGGCCATACCCTACTTCCTGCCACCCATGCTGGTCGGCAACCTGATCGGCGCGCTCCTCACCTTCGCCGATAGTCCCCTGTACGCCACCTACCAGCGGGTGCCCCGTCTCTGGGGGCTTTCGGTGGTGCAGGATCAGCAGCTAGCGGGGCTGATCATGTGGGTGCCGGGCGGGTTGGTGTACGCCGTCCCCGTCTTCGCGCTGATGGTGCTGATGTTCCAGGGCCAGCAGGAGCGGGCCGGCATTCGCGAGCAAGGTGGAGAGGCCGCAGACGACAACGGGGGTCCGCCGGGTAACGGGAAGAGCCGGGAGGTCCCCGACACCCCATGACAGGCTACCCCATCGGTACGTGGATGCCACGACACCAACGAGAGAGGAATGCACGGAGAGCGAACGGCTTGTGCTCCCTGGCGTTCGCTTCGTGCCGCCCGCTTCGGGCTTCCCTCGCCGTCCTGTTCGCCCTCCTCCTGTCGACTGCAGCAGCCCGGGCTAATGGGGGGACGATCCAGATGGCGAGCCAGCCCGCGGGTCCGTACCAACTCACCGTTCTGACCAGCCCCAGCCCAATACGGGTCGGCGTGGTCGACGTTAGCGTCCTGGTGCAGAAGGCGGGCAGCGACGATCTGGTGCAGGACGCTACCGTCCTGGTGGCGGCGGACCCCATCGGACACGAGGGGCGCGGTGGAACCTTCCAGGCCACCCACGAGCTGGCGACCAACAAGCTCTTCTACGCCGCCAACGTCGACCTGCCGACCGAGGGCTACTGGCAGATCGGGGTCCGGGTCATGAGAGAGGGAGCCGAGGGATCGGTGAGCTTCCAGGTGGAAGCTAGCCCGGCGAGCCTCCTGGATAACCCCCTCCTGCTGGTCGCCTTGCTGGCGACGCCCCTCCTGCTGGCCTCGGCGTGGTGGATTCTGGCTCGTAGGAAGACCATCCGCTCGCATCCCTCTGGCAGCTGATGGCATCGCATACCGCTGCGAGAACCGAGGCCAAACGAGTGCTTGGTTGCCACGGGATGGCGATTGCAGAAACTGACTCGCGCTGATAGACTCGCCTCGTCTGGCACGCAGTGGCACTCCAAAGGGAGAGTCATGCCAAAGGGAAAGGGGGTGTGGACAGTGGCTGAATGGCTGCGCATGAGCCAAACTTGAACCTGAACCCCTAGCGGATCGGTGCAGGTTCTGCATCAGTCGTCTGCTCGAAGAGCGTCCTCTCCCCCCGGGGCTGTGACTCCATCACCTGGAGGTCCGTGACTCGCAGCCCTGATTCCTTCCGCCAAGAAGGTGTTGGCCGGACGCTCTAGAGCGTCCGGCCAACGTTTTCTCAAAGGAAATCGCGGAAAGGAGCACAGGCAAGTGACCGCCGACAACAGACAGATGTGGGCCGAGTTGGGCATGGACCTGGAGCAGCACGACGTGCTGATGAACGCTTTGCCTCAGGTCTACCAGGAGATCTATCTTTCCCAGACGAAGCGCCCCGACGGCATGGGCTACTTCGAGTTCGTGGTGAGCGACATCCACGGCATCCGCGTGAGGGAGCTGCGGGAGCACGCGGCTCGGGGCGGCAAGGTGGTCGCCACCTACTGCGTCTTCGTCCCCGATGAGGTGGTGCTGGCAGCGGGAGCTGTCCCGGTGGGACTGTGTGCGGGGGCCCAGTTCTCCGTACCCATGGCGGAGGAGGTCCTTCCCCGCAACACCTGCGCCCTCATCAAGTCCTCCTTCGGGTTCAAGCTCGGGCGCATCTGCCCCTACGTGCAGTCGAGCCATCTTATCGTGGGCGAGACCACCTGCGACGGCAAGAAGAAGATGTTCGAGCTGCTGGGTGAGTACCAGCCTGTATACGTCATGGAGGTGCCCAACAAGAAGACTCAGCGGAGTCGGGATCTATGGCAGGGAGAGGTTGGGGCCTTCGTGGAGACTGTCGAGAAGCTGGCGGAGAACCCGGTGACTGCGGACAGGCTGGCCGATGCGACCGTTCTGATGAACGGCAAGCGTCGAGCCCTCCAGCGCCTCTACAACACCCGCAAGGCTGATCCAGTGCCCATCAGCGGGCGGGACGCCCTGCTCGTGACGCAGATCTCCTTCTACGACGACGTGCACCGATTCACTCAGCAGGTAAACGCCCTGTGCGACGAGCTGGAGGCGCGCGTTGGTGCGGTAGAGGGAGTTGCCCCGAAGGGCGCACCCCGGATACTGATCTCCGGCTCTCCCATGGCCATTCCCAACTGGAAGCTGCACCATATAGTCGAGAGTGCTGGCGCCGTGGTGGTGTGCGAGGAGTCGTGCATCGGCACCCGTGCCTTCGGCGACCTGACCCCCGAGACGGGAGGCCCGCTGGATGAGCAGCTGAAGACCGTGGCGGACCGCTACATGCAGATCCACTGCGCCTGCTTCACCCCGAACGACGAGCGGCTCGACGACATCGTGAGACTGGCCAGAGAGTACCGTGCTGACGGGGTAATCCACTACAACCTCCAGTTCTGCCATACGTACGCCAACGAAGCTGTCAAGGTGGAGAAGGCGCTCGCGGAGGTGGGCATTCCGCTTCTGCGCGTGGAGACGGATTACGGTAGCGAGGACGAGGGACAGCTAAGGACGAGGGTGGATGCCTTCCTGGAGATGATCCGGCGATGACTGTAGCGGGACTCGACGTCGGCTCTCGCACTATCGTGCTGGTGACCCTGGGGGACGAGGTTCAACACCAGGCCGTCGCGGGGACGGGGATCAACCCGTTGCGTCGCAGCCAGGAGCTGCTGTCGGGCATCAGATACGAGCGGCTGGTGGTGACCGGCTACGGTCGCCACCTGGTGGCGCAGGAGGTGGGTGGGGAAGTCATCTCCGAGATCACCGCGTATGCAGTGGGAGCGCGCCATCTCTACCCCGACTGCCGCACGGTGATAGACGTGGGCGGCCAGGACAGCAAGGCCATCCTGCTCTCCTCAAGCGGCCAGGTAGAGAAGTTCGAGATGAACGACCGCTGCGCCGCTGGAACGGGCAGGTTCCTGGAGGTCATGGCAACGACCCTGGGGGTCTCCATTGGAGAGCTCGCCGATCTCGCCCTGGCCGCCACGAAGACCGTGCACATCAACAGTATGTGCACGGTCTTCGCGGAGTCCGAGGTAGTCTCCCTCATTGCGCGGGGGGAGGACGGAAGCGCCATCGCGATGGCGCTGCACGAGGCCATCGTTGCCAGGGTAGCCGCCATGGTGCGAAGGGTGGGACCGAGGAACCGCGTTGTCTTCGCTGGTGGAGGGGCTCTGAACCGGTGTCTCCGCCGGTTGCTCGGCGAGAGACTGAGGATCGAGTTGACGATCCCTTCGGACCCGCAAGCTGTCGGGGCGCTGGGAGCGTCGCTTCTTGCGAGGTGGACGGCGGAGAAGGGGGAGCTGGCAAGCGCTGAGACCGGTACATAGTGGGGGAATCCGCTTGATTCCGGCTGGTGATCTCCACCTCGTTCGGCTCGGCGAACGATCAATAGTGAACCGCAATCGTCACGGGCGGCTGGCGGTCGGCCGTGGCGTGGGAGTGGCAGAGGCAGGCTGTCGGGTTGGGGGGAGTGTCGGTGACTGGGTAGCACGCGCGCTTGTCGGCGCAGGGGTGGCCGTCGGCGTCGTGGCGCCTGTTATGGGTCGTGGAGTGCCGGTAGCGGAGGGGCCGGCCGTCGGCTGGCTTGCTGCGGGCTGAAGTGCCGCCGGCTGAACCGCCGGCTCCTGCTTCTTGGTTCCCACCATCAGGACGTTCCGGGACGGCAGGTAGTGGCTCTCAAGCCGAAGAGTTCGCACGTCTGACCCCTGGGTTACCCGCCTGACGATCTCCACGTCCATCCCGTCGGTAGCGCTCTCCACCCACAGCTCCTCGCCCTCGGGCCAGGAGGGCTCCTCCTGGCGGACGACCTCCGGGTCCGCCTTCACCACGTTGGTGATGATCGGGCCCTCGATCTCCACCTTCCAGCTTGGTCTCGTGCCATACAGTTGGAACTCCAGCACGCCTCCTTCCGCGCTGCTCTGAATGAGAAGATAGTTCTGGGTGTTGTTTACGAACTTGAAATCGAGGACCGGATCATCCACCGTCGCGTCCAGGCCGGTCATCCCGCTTGGCGGCTGCCCGTAGGAGGCTATCCAGTACATGTGCGGGTATCGCTCCTCGATCTGGTAGCCGGCGCGGAAAACCGCGTGGATCAGGGTGGTGGCTACCTGGCAGATGCCTCCCGCCACCGACGGCACGGTCTGCATCTCGCCGTCGACCGCCGCGATGCCGAACCCAGTCTGAAAGCCCGACTTCAGCGTCGTCGGCCCCAGCTCGCGGTTGAAGGAGAAGACGTCGCCCGGCGCCAGCAGCACACCGTTGAGCCGCGATGCCGCCAGTCTGACGTTGTGCTGCTTCTCCGGCACTCCGGCGATGGTGGTTCGGCCGAACTCGATCCGCTCCTTAATGCCTAGCGTAGCGGGATCGACCGAGCTGCCGGCGGCCCGTTCCACCTCCACGGGCAGCGCCGCCACTCTCTGCTCGCCTGATATGGCGTCCTTCAGGATAGACAGCGCTTTCGTCTGGTCTACCTTGCGCCCGTCCTGACCGGCTCTCAGCTGCTTCAGGTTGCCACCGTTCCAGTCGAAGCGGGCGCTTACCTTGGGCTGATCAACCTCGCCGGCGATCCGCTTTACGAACCGTTGGAGGGGCTCCTCCTTCAGCAGGGCAACCGTCTCCGGTGTTCCCCCCTTCAGATCGATGGACACCATGGAAGCCAGCTCTTTCGAGCTCAGGCTCCAGGCGCGCCCCGCGAACTCGAGCGAGACGGGAGCGCTGAGGATCTTCACCAGGCGGCCCTTGGCAGCTTCGAGATCCCTCTCGGTGCGCTTTGGCTGGGTCTCGACGATGGGAAGCTCGACAGAGGCTGCGCCGTCGGCGATCGCCCGTTCGATCGCGGAAGCAGCCGCGGACACATCCAGCTTCCGCCCCACCACAGCGGGGCTGACCCGAGCCACCAGGTCTTCACCGAGGGATAGCTCGGCGTCCTTGGCCGGCCGGTCCACCTGCCTTGCCTGCTCCTCAAGGTAGGAGAGCAGCCTGGTCTTGTCCAACCGAAAACCGGGGGAAGGAATATCTTGGCCACGCACCATTCCCGTCAGCAGTGCAGAGAGCCGGTCCACCGGGCCACCGGTCCTCCCCACGGCGTAGGCGGCGTCCACCGCTTCCGTGGCATCGAGACGAATGCCGAGATCGGCGGGG
>JAJZQK010000152.1 GCA_021847625.1 Chloroflexota bacterium | reverse complement strand
GACGGACCGGAAATAGGCGATGGTTTCGCGCAGGCCATCCTCGAGCGGGACTTTGGGCTCCCAGCCCAGGATGGCCCGGGCGCGGGTGATGTCGGGCCGGCGGCGCTGGGGATCGTCGGCGATGCGAGACTGGTCCTCCAGCAGATTCTGGACGAGTTGGGCGAGGACGCCAACAGCAATGGGCGGGACCTGGCGGCGGTGTCCGGTGAGGTGCGCTCGATGAAGGAGCGCATCGACGAGAAGCTCCGGTCGGACGGCGCTTCGCCCGAATTGGACGTGATCGCCGACATCGCGGCGGCGCTGGCCCGCGATGCGATCGTCGTCTGCGACCTTACGATGCCCGCGTACTGGGCCCGGGTACACCTGCCGGTCTACACGCCGCGCAGCTTCTTTGCCCCCTCCAACTTCGGCGGCCTCGGCTTTGCCTTGCCGGCGGCCATCGGGGCAAAGGTAGCCTGGCCCCAGCGGCAAGTGGTCTGCATGTCCGGCGACGGCGGCTTCCAGTTCACAGGGCAAGAGCTGGCCACGGCTGCCCAGTACGGCGTGAACGTCGTCGTGCTGCTGTTCAACGACCAGGGCTACGGCGTGCTGCGTCACGAGCAAGACACCCGCTACGGCGGCCGGCGCAGCCAGGTCGACATCGTCAACCCCGACTTCGTCAAACTAGCCGAAGCCTACGGCGTGAGCGCCTGGCGCGTAGGGGCGTCCGAGCTGCGTCCGGCATTGGAGGAGGCGCTCGCCGCCCAAAGGCCGGCGCTGATCGAGGTCCAGGCCGCGCTCAGGCGGGTGTGGACGGCCTAGCGCCGACCAGTATCCGAACGACCCTGCACTCTGTTGCGGACACAGAGGGGCCAGCCGCTGACACCGATTGTCCTAGGCCACGTAGTGGCGGCCGTCTCTGGCCGCCACGGCCGGTCTGCCTGAGACGGACCGGCGGCTATGTCTCATCTCCTGACAACTGGGACATCGGTATTCGCAACCGGTACGAGCCGGCGTACTTCGCGTACCAAGACGTAGTCGCCGGCAAGTCCAGAGATCGATGTCTAGGTCTGCATATTGGACTTGCCGGCGGCAGTTGATCAAGTCTCGACGACGTTACAGCCTACGCAATCGCCGCCGTCGGGCGCAGGCCTGAAGCCTCCAGGGCCTGGGCCACGCGGGCTAGTTCCCCCGGCGTCACCGGCAGCACCGGCGGGCGCACGACCGTGTTGGGCACGAGCCCCAGGACGTGCAAAGCTGCCTTCAGCAGGGCATGCGACCTGCCGGTAGGCTGGCTTGCCCCGTACATCACCTCGACCATCGGCGCGACCCGTCGTTCCACCGCCCTGGCGGCATTCAAGTCCCCCCTGTCCACCGCCGCTTGCATCTCCGCGAGCTCGTCGGGGATGAGCGAGCCGAGCGCAACCAGCACCCCGTCGACCCCTTGGATCAGGGTCGGCAGCATGGCCTCGTCGTGACAGTTGAGAATCGAGAACCATGGCACCTCCCGGCGAAACACCGGGATTCTGGCAGTGTAGGCGGCGATGTCGCGAGTACCGGACTTCAGCGCCACTACCGTGGGTATGCGGGCAAAAGCCAGCACCTCCGGCAACGAGTAGCCTGCCTTGGTACTCAGGGGATACTCGTGGATGATCAGCGGGAGGTCGGTGCGGGCGGCTAGGCCGCCGATGTAGGCCATCGTCTCGTCGAGCGTCTTGCCGAACCGCAGCCAATGATGCGGCGGCATCACCAGCAGAGCGTCCGCCCCCAGGGCTTCAAGCCGCTTGGCAATCGCCACGGCCGGGTGCACACCCTCCGCCTGCACCGTAGCGACGACCGGAACGCGACCAGTCGTCGCCTTCACCACCGTCTCAGTCACCACCTCCATCTCGTCAACCGTGAGGTTCGTTACCTCGCCGGCGTGGGCATGGCACACGATTCCTCTTACGCTCTCGCGAGAGAGCAACCAGTCGACGTACGAGGCAAGGCTGTCGGTGTCGAGATCTCCGTTCTCCCGAAACAGGGTCGGTATGGCCGGAAACACCCCACTCCACTTCCGTCTCTCTTCGGAACTTCGGGTGGTAGACGATCCCATCTGCTGCTCCTTTCGTACCTCTTGCCGCCATTCGGCGATGGATAACCTGAAGCCACGACGATGAAAGGCGCCCCTATCCCCAGACCCACTTGCCCATGTCGCCGGGCAAACCCTCCCATTCGGGGTCGATCACAAACGTGTCCATCTGCATATCGCCGCTGCGGTTGCGGAAGCGAATGACGCGCAACCAGTTGGCGTCGTCGCGAGCGGGGAAGTCCTCCCGGAAGTGCCCGCCCCGGCTCTCACGCCGCATCAGGGCGGCCTTGCCTACCATCTCGCCCACCAGGAGCAGATTCTGCAGTTCCAACGCCGTCGTCAAATCCGCCGGGCTCCCCACGGACAGGCGCGGCATCGACTCGGCCTTGATCTCCTCGATCTTCTGGAGCGTGCGATTCAGGCCATCCTCGTTTCGCACCACCAGCATGCCTTCCCAGTTGGCCTGTTGCAGGGCCTTGAGCACCTCGCCAGGCTTGCGGTCGCCTTGCGCGACCCGCAGTGCCTCGATGCGCTCGAGAGCCGGTTCTGCCGTCGATTGAGACACCCTAGGTGCGCTCTGTTCTTTGGCCCTCGTCGCGGCGTCCTTCCCCGCCCGCCGGCCGAAGACCTGCGAGTTGACCATCATGTGGCCCCCCAGCCGGTCGGCGCCGTGCATGCCGGCAGAGACCTCTCCCACGGCGTACAGGCACGACACCGTGCTCTCCGCGTTCTCCTTTACGTACAGGCCCCCATCCGAGCATTGATGGACCGAGCTGATCTCCATTGGCTGAGAGGCATCTATGCCTCGGAAGATGAGCCACTCCCGGTGCTCGTGCCACATCTTCCGAGGATCAAGCCCCTGGAGATAGCACCCGCCACGCGGCCCGCCTCGTCCCGCGAGGACCTCTTTGACTACGGCAAAGTCCAGGTAGTGGGAACAGCGGTCACGAGTGGAGAACGGGTTGTGCCAGGCTCGCTCTTCGAAGCACTCCTCGACGGAGCAGCCGCTAGGCAGATAGTCGGAGAGAAACTCCCGGCCCAGCGCATTGGTGATTCGTGGCCGTTGCGGCCAGTAGGAGGTGCAGGGCAGAACGTTGACCGTTGGGACGACCGTGGCCAGGAACGCCTGCATGAACTCCATGTTGATTAGGTCGGCGCCCGCCCGGTAGCCCATCGCGTAGCCGTCGCCGGTCACGCAGCTCGGGTGGCAGCTCAGGGCGAACAGCCGCGCGTCCCCACCAGTGGCAAGGATCGTGGCCTTGCTCGTAAACACGACCGGCGCCCCCGACTCGTCCAGGCCGACGCCCCCTTTGCACTGCCCGTCCTCCACGAGGAGGTCAATGATCATCGTGTGGTCGCGGACTTGCACGTCGCTCGCCCGCGCCGCGCAGGCCAAGGCCGGCATCACCTGCACCCAGCGGCGCCGGTCGGACTCCGCGAAGTTGCCGGCCACCACCGCGCCCCACTTCTCCAGATCGCGCCGCGCCTCCCCCTGCTCCGCCACCATCGAGCGCACCAGGTTCCGGTCGGCCATGCCCAGCCCCGCCTGGAGGATCAGCTTCACGTTGAGCTCCTCCTCTTCCTCGGGGTGTCCGGGGACACCCAGCCCGCACGAGTAGCCCCAGCGCGGGTCGTTGCCACACCCGGTAGCGCCGCCGCCCCGGAAGCCGGTCCATCCGAACCAACCTTTCACCACCAGCGTCGTTCTCGCGCCGTGCTCCTGCGCCGCCAGGGCGGCCCTAGCCGCGGCCCCGCCCCCGCCGATGACCAGTACGTCAGTCTCCACCACTTGTGGCGCCTGGGTTTGCGACATCTCCAGATACCTCCTGAGAATGTAAACCGATCAGGGCTTCACTAATGGTCTCACGGTGGACGCCAGTTGCCGTGCAGCCTAGCCATGATTATGCTATCGCAGCCTCGGCGACGTGTCAACGGCAAGCATATGTGCGGCCGAGCCACACGGACCCGCGTTGCCTGCGTCCTCTCCCTCGGACCACCAGGCAGTCCGTCCCAGGACGGGTCGTGCGCACGCTTGACCGGTTGACAGACGCACTCGTCTCAAATATATTAGCTATAGGTCGGCACTGGAGTGAATCTGCTCTAGGAGAAGGCAAGATGTTACGACTCTACGGAGAGTACGATGTCATCGTGGCCGGGGCTGGCATTAGCGGAGTCGTCGCGGCCGTCTCCGCTCGGAGGGAGGGGGCACGCACGCTGCTGGTCGAGCGGACCGGCTTCGTGGGCGGGCTGGTCACGGCGGGCCGGATGACCAAGCCTACCGGACCCGTCGACAGCGGCGTCTTCCGCGAGATGCTGGAGCGGGCGGCGGCGCTGGGCGGGGCGGATACGACCATCCGCGAGGCGCCCTGGGGGCCGTACAGCGGCATCTTCGACCCCGAGGTGCTCCAGCGAGTGATGCTGGACACGCTTAGCGAGGCGGGGGTGGAGTTGCTGCTGCACGCGCAAGTCACCGACGTCGTGGCAGATGAGCGAGTACGCGGTGTGGAGGCCGTCGTCAAATCAGGACGACGGCTGATTCTTTCTAAGGCGACCGTCGACGCCACCGGCGACGGCGACGTCGCGGCCCTAGCCGGGGCTCCCTTCTCGTTAGGACGGCCCAAGGACGGCAAGACCCAGCCGATTACCACCTACCTTCGCTTGATCAACGTCGACATGCCGAGGCTCGCGGCCTACGTGCGCGAGCACCCGCAGGACTTCCCCGACGTGGTCTTCCCGGAAAACAGCGGCAAGACGAACGCGGACTACGTGTTCACCTTCTTTGCCACCGGGTTCCTCGGCCTCATCAAACAGGCCAAGGAAGCGGGCGACTGGCGGATTCCGAAGAACAACATCACGATCAAGACAGGCATGCTCCCCGGCGAGCTGAACATCAACGCCACGCGGTTCCAGGGCAACGCTCTGGACGAACGAACCCTGAGCGAGGGGGAAGTCGAACTGCGCAGGCAGGCCTACAACGCCTTCGACTTCTTCCGCAAGTACGTTCCAGGCTGCGAAGAAGCCGCCCTGCTGGATATCGGGCCCTTGATCGGCGTGCGGGAAACCAGGCGTATTGCAGGCGACTACACTCTAACCTACGACGAAGTGAAGTCTCAGAGCCGCTTCAGGGATGCGGTCGGCCTCTCCCGGTGCGCGCTGGACATCCACGAACCGGGCGGCGAGGGATTGATTATGACCACCGTGGGCAAAGGGTACGGCTTGCCCTATCGCGCCCTGCTTCCCAAGGGCGTGGAAGGGCTTCTGGTCGCCGGACGCTGTATCTCGGTCGACGAGATAGCCCTAGGCTCGACGCGCAACGTGCCCGCTTGTGCGATAACCGGCGAGGCGGCGGGGACAGCGGCGGCGCTGGCGGCCAAAGCCAACACCACGCCGAGACGTCTGAACGTAGAAGAGGTGCAGGCCGTGCTCGCCAAGCGGGCTATCGCCCTCGGAAACTCCTAACCCGGCTTGTGGCCGGACACCTTCACAAAATCATAGTTGACACGCCGCCTATCCGATGCGATGAGGCCCGGATGCCGTGCATCCGGGCAGGCACCGTCCTTGGTGATACCTCGACGGCGATACTCAGCAGGAAACGCAGACAAGCGTTTCCTGCCGGACCATGAGCGAGCGTCGAGGCAAGCGCGCCAACTTGTGGTTGGCGCAATTGGCCGAAAGGGGGTTGACACACCGATGAGTGCTGAACAGGTTACCTCGATTCTCGAGCCAGGGCGCGAGTTACCGATAGGAGCAGAGGCCGATGTGTTGGTCGTCGGCGGCGGGCCGTCCGGTCTGGGCGCGGCGATTGCTGCCGCTCGCGAAGGGGCCCGGACGATCCAGGTAGAGCGCATGGGGTTTCTGGGCGGGGTCGCGACCGCTTCCCTGATGACGATCTTTCTGAACCATCGAGAACGCCTCAGCGGCATCTCTCGGGAGATCGTCGAGGAGCTCCTCCGTCGAAAGGGTGGCGTCGCCGGCCGGGTCATCAACTTCGACGCCGAGACATTCAAAGAGGTCGCCCTCGACCTGGTAAGCGAGGCTGGCGTCAATTTGCTGCTGTACTCCTGGGCCGTGGCGCCCATCGTAACCGACGGGGTAATGCGAGGGGTCGTCGTCGAGAACAAATCCGGCCGCCAGGCGCTGCTTGCCAAGACCACGATCGACTGCACCGGCGACGCGGACCTCGCTTATCAGGCCGGCGTGCCCACCGTCAAGGGGCGCGAGGACGATGGCCGAATGCGGCCGATAACCCTCATCTTCCATATGGGTCGAATCGACTTCCACACGCTAATCGAGTACGCCCGGTCCCACCCCGACCAATTCACCCCCGACCCGAATTTCCAGGTCACGGACGAGGAGGAGGGGGTCATCAGAATCTCCGGCTTCTTCGACCTAGTGGAGCAGGGCCGTCAGCGCGGCGAGCTGGACAGGGATTGCCACTACCTGCGCTTCGAGGGCGTGGACCTCAAGAAGGGCATCTGCTTCGTCAACAGTACCCGCGTCTACGGCGTCGACGGCACGAACGCCTGGGACCTGACGAAGGCGACCGTCACCGCCCGCAAGCAGATGAACACGCTCGTCAGATTCATCAACAAGTACGTGCCCGGCTGCCAGGATGCCTACGTCCTGGATGCCGCTCCCAACGTCGGCGTGCGGGAGACGCGGCGCATCCGCGGCGACTACGTCTTCGACGAGGCCGACATCGTTGCCAACCGGGTATTCGAGGACCGGGTGGTGCAGATGTACAGCCACATCGTCGTCCCCGGCGTCGAGCTGCACAGCCCGGATGCCGGCGAAGGCTCGGCGCAGGATACGCACGGGCGCAAGCACATCCGCAAGGAGTACAGCTACTTCATCCCCTACCGTTCCCTTCTGCCCTCCCACATAGAAGGTCTGCTCGTAGCCGGCCGGGCCATCTCGCAGACCCACGAGGCGGACAAGTGGACGCGGGTTATGCCCTGCTGCATGGAGACCGGAGAGGCGGGCGGCCTGGCGGCAGCAGTAGCGGCGGCCGACGGCGTGAGCGCTCGCAACGTGAACTTGGCGCGGGTGCAGCAGAAACTGGCGGCTAGGGGCATCCCGCTCTTCGAGCCCATCGCTCAACCGATACCGGTGCCGCGTCCCGGCCAGACCGCCACGTGATGGCCGTGGAGGCGGACAGCAGGCAAATGGTGGGAGTTCCTCATAGCCTACGGCCGCCGGCCTTGGACGGAATTGGCGTCGCGCCGGCCAGGTCCATATCCGTAGGGGCCGGACTCCGTGCCGGCCCCGGGTCGGCTAGAGGCAATTCGCCCCTACGATTGACTGGCATATCGTTTGCCCCCTTTTCGGAGGAGTAA
>JAJZQK010000151.1 GCA_021847625.1 Chloroflexota bacterium | reverse complement strand
GCCCTCGATTGGCCGCTGTTTGAAGACCCTCGCATCGCGCTCCTCGCCCATCATGACCTGGGAAGGCGCCTCTTGGATAGCCTGAAGTATCTCCTCACGCGTGAACTTAACCACGCGCCGGGTCGTCACGCACCAGAGACCCGTCTCTGTGAGCAGTTCAAGCGCCGCGTTGAACGCCCGCTCCGGGAGCGAGTCGTCCATATTGAACCATGAACCGTCGTTTGGATAGTGAATGTCATATCGTTTAGTAAGATCGCTAATCTTCCTGAACAGGGCCAGCTCCCATTCCTTGTCTTCGACCTTCCGCCCTGTCTGAGTCCGTTCAGCGATTTCTAGAAGGCTGATCATCGCCCAGTAACACCCCTATTGTTATGCCCCTGCGGGTTGGCTTACCATCCCCATCAATTCCTTGGCCACCTTCACGGCCTCGATCGCGTCGCGTCCGTAGCCGTCGGCCCCTATCTTGTCCGCCCATTCCTTGCTTACGGCGCCCCCGCCGATGAGGATGCGATAGCGGTCGCGAATCTTCATCGACGCCAGGTCCTCGACGACCTCGCGCTGATAGGGCATCGTCGTCGTAAGAAGGGAAGACAGGGCAATAATGTCCGCGTTGACCTCCTTCGCCTTGGCGATGATGGCGGTGCTCTTTACGTCGACCCCTAGGTCGTGCACTTGGAAGCCGGACGCGCGTAGCATCATGCCGACGATGTTCTTGCCGACCGAGTGGAGGTCGGCCTCGACCGTGGCGATGACCACCACCTTCTTCGCCTGACCCTCGCCCTTGGGGATGGCCGGCTCGATCACGGCGCTGGCGGCCATCATGGCGTCCCCCGCCATCACCAGGTGGGGGAGGAAATACTCCCCATCGTCGAACCTCTTGCCGACGGTTTCCGCCGCGGTGCCGAGGATGTATTGGAGCGCCTGCACCGGATTGATATCGGCGTCCAGCACCGCCTGCGCCTTGGTCGTCGTCACGTCGGAGTCGCAGGCGACGATGGCCTCGACCACTTCGTCCATTATCTGTCGGGCTCTTGCCTCTTTCTCTATTGCCATAGCAAACCTCCGTACTTAGGCACGGTATAGTCTTTATCAACTTCACAGGTGCCGGACAGCGTTATGAACACCCCTGGCCGGCTGCCGTGGCCCCGTGGGACAAAAAGCGGCGTTGGGCAGCTGCCGCGAGGGTTGCCGCCCAACGCCTGAAGTTCCTCTGACTACGTTGTTAGAATATTGCCGAGCTGCTGCGGCAGCACTTCGACGAGCACGTGATAGGCGCCGTAGAGCGCCAGCAGGGTTAAGGCGAACAGGAACAGGTTGGCGATGATCCCGTTCTTGTGCTCGCCCATTAGGTCGGTACGGTTAAGGATGACCAGGATGCCGATCGAGATGAGCGGCAGGGTAATCAGCGATGCGGCGTTGACGATGATCGTCAACCACACGAACCCCGGCATGCCCGGCAGCGCCCAGACCAGGGGAGCCAGGAAGATCCAGTAGTAGGCCGTGAGCACCCAGGGGTCCCTGTTCTGGTTGGGGTACTTCTCCAGCCGCTTCGGGTAGTTCATCTTGATGAGGTCCTTCAGGATGTGCGTGCCGCCCAGGGCAAGCCCGAGCGTCGTGCTGAAGGTGGCGCCGATGACGCCGAGATAGAAGATGATGCTACCCAGATTGCCGAGAGCGGTCCGGTTCAGCATTCCGGCCATATCCTCGACGCTCTCGATCGTCAGGCCCTGCGGGTTGAGGACCTCGGCCCCCATGATCCACACGGCGAGGTCCAGGATGATGATGGCGACCACGCCGAAGAGGAGGTCGTAGATCTGCACCCGGCGATGCTTGGGCTGAGTCCATCCCTTATCACGCATGAAGTACGGGTAGAGAACGTTGGTTACCGACCCGCCGACGGCGCCGATCAACGAAACGACCACCAGGAGCGACCCGAAGATACCCACCTGCGCGGGCACGGCAAAGCCGACCACGCCACCGGCGATGCCGCCCCAGTTCGGGCCGATCCAGATGGCCCCGCCAACTAGACAGATCACCAGCATGGCGAGCAGAACCATCATCGCCTTCTCGACCGGTCCGTAAACGTGCCTATTGGTGATGAGCCAGATCGCGGCGACGCCGACAATTGACCATATGGCAACCCCCCAGGTAGCATCGCCAATGCCCGTTATGTGCATCAGCGCCGACCCGGTGCCCTTGACGGCATACGAGTTGTAGAAGTGGAACATGATCATACAGGCGACGACGATGACTGTGGGGAACGCGGGATGTATCGCCCTGAATCCCGCCAACAGCGTCATGCGCCTCGTGTTGAACAGTGGGAACTTGGCGATGAGGTGCACTAGTCCGAAACGAACCAGCAACGCCACCGCCAGGCCCCACATCAGGGCGTAGCCGTAGTTGGCGCCCGCTACCGACGAGTCGACGAGGTCGCCCGCGCCGAGCCACGTCAGCACGATTACGATGCCTGGCCCCCAGGACTTGACGTACTCGAAAAAGGAAGCGGGAACCGGGGCTTCCTTCAAGACTTCGGGGGCAACGCCACCGGGAGTGACTTCCGCTTGAGCCATGAGAACTAACCTCCATATATACTAAGAAAGAATTCGTCACGATAGTCGTCGATTCACCCGTCGAATGGCCCTTTGACAATTGCCCTCGCCTCGGCGGCGGACGCGCTCGGCGGGTCACCGTGCCAACGGCATCACGCGTTGGGGACAAAGTACCTGCCATTCGATTCGCGAACCTATTGCTCAAACCCACTTCATTCACGTTTGTCTGACGGTCACCCGTCAGGCCTCCTGCTTGCGCTTCTGGGCTTCCATAACAGGCGTCGGAATGGGAGCAGTGTTGCCCAGAGGAATTCCTCGTGAAGATAGAAGCGACTGAACGGAGGCAATATCTACCTGGCGGGGGGAAACCCCGGCGCGCACCGCCAGGGCCGCCGCCGTTCCTGCCGCCTCGCCGGTAGTGCCGCAGGCGGGCGTCTGGCGGACCGACCCGTAGGAAACCTCGTCGGCCGAGGAGATGCAGCGCCCGGCAACGAGCAACCCTTCGATCCCCTTTGCCAGAAGGCAGCGATAGGGGATGCCATAGCCACGGCCGATGCTGGTCTGGAAGAGCTTGTCCCCGGTCGGGTCATGAATGTCGATCCCCGACCGCGACAGCCCGATAGCGTCCTCGAACTTGTGCTCGGACTGGACATCCGCGGCCGTCAGGAGGTAGTCGCCGACGACGCGCCTGGTCTCGCGCACGCCAATCCGCGAGGCGATGTCCATGATCGCCGACTCCTCGAAGCCAGGAACGTAGTTCTTGAAGAAGTTGAAGATCGTGTACGATTGCCGGCGCAGCGCCAACTCGGCCCGGGTCAGTTCGCGCTCGTCGAGGGCATTGCCATGGACCCGGCTGGCGTTGAAGTTCATCTCTCCAGGCAGCATGCCTGCCTTGGCGGTAACGTGGTCCTTTGGCACGTCCCACTCCCCGGCCGCCTTGGCCTGTTTGATCAAGCTGTGAAAGCCGGTGGCGTGGAGCCTGAAGGTGTAGTCCTCACGCCGGTTACTCGCTTTCTGCGGCAAGACGTACTCGGTGAACTCCTCGGGATGTTCGCGCATGAACGCGGCAAAGCGTGGGGTATCGACGTTGAGAACGCGCATATAGCTCGTCATCGGCTGCATCTTGCCATCGCCCGGCCGACCCAGCAGCACGTCCGCTCCGGCAAGGACGGCGACGTCGCCGTCGCCCGTCGCATCCACGAGCACCGGCGCCAAGACGAGCCGGCGGCCCGACTTCACGATTACTTCGAGCCCCTTTGTCCGCTTGTTCGGGTCCACGACCACCTCGGTGACCCTCGCGTGCAGGAGCATCTCCACCTTTGCCTCGTCCAGAGCGTCGAGGATGACCCTCTGTATGATCTCCGGATCAAAGATGCCCGTGAACTCCCCCCAAGACGTCCTCATCGTCGTGGTGTCCGCCCCGCCCATCTTCTCGGCTCGCTTCAGCAACTCGAAGTAGAGGCTGCCCTCTTCCACCACGCCGTGAGGCTTCGTCAGCCGGCCCCCGGTAACCATTCCCCCCACGAAGCCGCCTTCTTCCACGAGGAGCGTCCTGGCACCCTCTCTGGCCGCGGCCAAGGCCGCCACGGTCCCGGCAATCCCTGCCCCCGCCACCACCACGTCGTATTCCCCGTAGAGACCTAGCATCGTCTTCCTCCATGTGTAATACGTCGAACTGGCCGTGGTACGCCCCACAGACATCGCGAGGTCCATCAACTCGGCTCGGCGACAGAGTAGCCTCCTGCACTCGACAGAATCCGCCTGAGAGCGGAAAACGGAAGAGCTAAAGACATGGCACGGCGTCTGTTAAAGGGACTGACGATCGTCGGTAATTCGAGGAAACAGGGAAGGCTGCCCGCGCACGGGCAGCCCTTCTGTGAGCACATATTGGTCTAGTCCAGCCATCGGCGAGGATCCGAATGCCGGCCCGGTTCTGGAGCGACCTGCCACGTATTCCCACGAGTGGCCGGTCTCTCAGAATTAGTCTGTTCGCGGGAGTCAGCGATGAGGGAACTCGAGGCAAGGGCGGTTCGATGGATCCGACCAAGGAGCGCGCGCGGGGAGCATAGCCTGTAGGATGCACCAGCATCCATCCCGTTCTGGGGCAGAACGGGCGCGTGAGGATCTGAGTTCGGCGGCAGCCACCGTCCATAGGCTCTTCGCTTCCTCGTACCACTCGCAGCCTGTCACCAGGCTACCCGCTCGCGGCAATCCAAGGCCTAGCGTCGCACTATATGGTGAGCGTCCCAGTCTCTTGCCGAGACATCGCAGATGCCGGTCTACCGTCCAATCACGGTCGGTGCCAAGTCAGGTACCGTCAAGATGGTATCACCAGCACGGTCGTTGTGCCTATGTGAACGTTACTTGCGAACTCTGTCTATTCCTCCCCTGGGACCCGGTGCCCCATCGCACTCGCCCCGAGCACACGCCAATACGCAGACGCACGGGCCTGCCCAACTGGCTCTCTACCATGATTCAACCATGAATACGGGCCCTTGTCAATAGTCCCGGCGATTGTAACCTTCCTTGCCGTAATGGCCCTTGTTGCACATGCCGCGTCTAATGTCCATGGCAGCCGGTTGATAGGACCCACGCGCAAGGCCACGTTCGGAATCGGAGGGAGACAGGGCAGCAGCCTGCTCATCCCACGAAAAAGACAACCTTCCGAAGCCGCTTCCGCGACTCTATCCTGACACGCCGCCTGCCGCTAAGCCCTGCACGATATACCGCTGAACCATCAAGGCCAGCAAGATGACTGGTAGAGTGATGACGCAGGCTGCCGCGCTTAGCGATCCCCAGTTGATCGACTGATAACTAAGGAAGCTGAACACTGCCACCGGCAGGGTCTTCGTGGCGTCCCCGGCGAGCACGACCGAGTAAAGGAAGTTGTTCCACGAGAAGATGAAGCTGAGGATTCCCGACGCGGCGATGCCGGGCAGGCTCAGCGGTACAACCACTCTACCCAGGACGCCCCATACCGTGCACCCGTCTACCAACGCAGCCTGCTCTATCTCTATGGGCACTGCCTCGATGAACCCGATCATCATCCAGAGCACGATGGGCAATGAGACGATCAGATGGGAGGTAACCAGGGCAATATAAGTGTTCGTGAGCTTCAAGTGGACGAACATCACGAACCACGGGATCAAGAAGGCGATGCCCGGCGCCATTCTGGAGGCCAGAACCACCATCGCAAAGCCGTTCCGTCGGTACCGAGCTACCGCGTAGGCACCAGGGATGCCAAGCAGCAGGGCAAGTACGGTCGTAGCAGTGGCCACTATGGTGCTATTGAGGGCGAAAGTCCCGAAGTCGTTGTCGACAAGCACCTTCACGTAGTTCGTCATCGTCGGTTCGAAGATCCACACCGGCGGATAGGCGGTGAAGTCCACCTCTCGCTTGAAGGAACCCAGGAGCATCCATGCAAATGGGAACAAGAACGGGATAAGCACTACTATCCCCAACAGCGTCAGTAGCCACTTGTCGAGGGCTTTCCGTATGCGTCGGCGTCGAGCAAGATCCCTGGGCTCGTGGTTGGCGTCCAGTTTCGCGTTCGCTACCATGTTGCCCTCCTGGCTCGGATTAGGATTGCACTCGCGGCAAGGACCATCACAAAGATGACCACCGACATCGAAGAGCCGTAGCCAACCTTGTAATAGAAGAGGCCGGTGAGGAAGTTGTAGACGTTGATCGTCTCCGAGGCGAATCCCGGACCGCCACGGGTCATGACGTAGATGTGCTCGACTACCTTTAGTAATTCGACGAACCGAAATAGCGCTGCCACCATAAGGGCCGGCCAAACCATCGGCACGGTCAGATGTACGAAGCGCTGCCAGGCGTTCGCCCCGTCAACCCTGGCTGCCTCGAACGGCTCGGTCGGCAGCGCAGACAGACCCGCGACGCAGATAAGCGCCACCATGGGCGTCCACTGCCACGCGTCCACCATCACCAGGGCTGGGATGACTATGACTGGATCAGATAACCAGGCGATGCCACTAATGCCCACCAGCGACAGCAGATACCGAATAACACCCATGCCCGGATCGAGCATCATCACCCACACCAGCGCCATTGCCACTGGCGTGGCGACCATCGGCAGGAGCAGAAGGGTCCTCATCAGGCCTCGGCCCGGAAACTGCTCGTTGAACAGCACGGCAATCGCCAGCCCGAGCGGCATCTCGATGACCAGGCCCATCGCGGTGAACAGCCCGGTGCGCCCGAGGGCCCCCAGAAAACGCTCATCCGAAAGGAGAGCGATGTAGTTGCCAAGGCCGACGAATACGGGACCGTCGCTGCTCAGCAGGAACCATTCGTGAGCGCTCATATACAGGAGGTAGAAGACGGGAAAGATGATGAGCAGAGCGGTGGCAAGCATCGCGGGCAGAGGCATGATCCACGAGGCATTGCGGTCGCAGTAGTTCACAAACTTGGTCCCGAGTCCAGGCGCTGGTCCCGGCCCCTCGGAGATCAACCGCGTTCTGTCCGTGCTCTCCATCTCCATTGTACCTCCACGACTGAGCTTCTCGCTCGGCTACACTTGCGGTAGCCCCCTGCTCCGCCGAAGCGCGTTGATGCTCTCACGCAGTCCGGCCTCCAAACTTAGCCGCGGCCGGTAGGCCAGCCCAACTCTCCCTCGGCGCGGCTAGGCAACAGACCCGGGAGCACTCCGCACCGTTCCCACCCCCCGTGACGATGGCGATCCTGCCATTCACTCTCACGCCAAGTCCCCGTAGTCGAAACGGGGGGCGATCCTCGCAACCGCCCCCCGGCGTGACACAGATACGGCCTCGCCCTGGAGCGGCATCAGCGCAACCGCACCGCTACCAGGGCGTGTGATACCTAT
>JAJZQK010000150.1 GCA_021847625.1 Chloroflexota bacterium | reverse complement strand
CACCCGCGCCTACAGCGCACAACTCACCCAGCAGGTCAGGAGCTCGCAGTCGAGTTACTCGAGCTACAACACGCTAGCCACCCAGGCGCAGCAAATCGACAATATGCTGAGCGATTCGACCACGGGCAGGCCGACGCTAATGTTGGGCACGACGTGCCCGTCCATAACGTCGACGTGCAGCCTGTCGATCTGTCCGCTCTCTTCGAGAGCGCGGACCTGCTCGCCAAGCCGGCAGAAATCCGCGGAAAGGATTGATGCCTCGATCTTCACGGCAGCAATTATACAAGCTTGCCTCCGAAAAGCCAATATGATCGATCCTGTATAATTGGACCCATGGAGCCTGTATCAGACAGCAAAGTCAACATACTAGATATGTCGCCGTCTGAGTTCATGGAGTTCATGCGCTCACTCGGTCAGCCCGCCTTCCGAGCCCGGCAGGTTCTTGGCTGGGTCTACGACTCGTTCGTCTTCGATTTCGACAGAATGACCAACCTGCCGCAGGGGCTCCAGACGGCGCTGGCGGAGAAGTGCTACGTCGGGACGGGCAAGCTGCTGGCCGAAAGCAAGGCGGCGGATGGGATGACGACCAAGGTCCTCCTTGGCCTGCGAGATGGCCAGACGGTGGAAACCGTCCTGATGCGCTACAACGCGACCGACGACGGCGCGGGCAGGCGCTCCGTGTGCGTTTCCAGCCAGGTCGGCTGCGCGATTGGTTGCCCGTTTTGCGCGACGGGGCAGAGCGGGTTTGTGAGGAACCTCTCCGCCGGGGAGATTGTCGGGCAGGTGCTGTACTTTGCTCGCGTGCTGGCCGAGGAGGGGCAGGAGCGACCAATCACCAACGTCGTCTTCATGGGCCAAGGCGAGCCGCTTCTGAACCTGGCGGAGGTGCGCCGGGCGGTGGAGATAATGAACTCGGCCGAGGCTGTATGCCTCGGCGCCCGGCACATTACGATTTCCACGGCCGGCATAGTGCCAGGCATCAAGGCGGTCGCTCAGTGGTCGCTGCAGGTGGGCCTTGCCGTGTCCCTGCATGCCCCGAACGACCGCCTACGCGATCAACTGGTGCCTGTCAATCGGCGCTATCCGCTGGCGGAACTACTGCCCGCCTGCCGTGACTACACCAAGGCGACCGGCCGGCGTCTGACGTTCGAGTACGCCTTGATCGCCGGAGTGAACGACTCGGCAGCCGACGCCCGCGAGCTGGCTTCCCGGCTGCGGGGTTTGCTCTGCCACGTCAACTTGATTCCCTTGAACCCGGTCGACGCGTCCGGCCTCGCGCCGACTCCGCGGCGGCAGGTGCTGGTTTTCCAGAACGAACTGCTGGCCAGAGGCATCCCCTGTACCGTGCGCGTGGAGCGCGGCACCGAGATAGATGCCGCCTGCGGGCAGCTCCGCCGCCGGTCCCAGTCCGGTCGCCCCGCCGGAAAGCGAGCGAAGAACGGCCTGGAGACCAAGGGCGCTGTTCGCTCTTCGCGGGTCCGTCCGCGCTAGCCAAGCTGGGCTCCGTCTACCTCTCTACGCCCCCTGGCGAACTCCTCCCCCGTCACGGGCCGAGCGCCCTCCATCTGCAGGCGCAAGAGCGCCAGCCGGCCGTTGCCGGTGCCGGCGACGAGCACCTGCCCCTTAGGTGGCAGAAGGTCCGGATACCGGCAAGCAGCGCGTGCCGCTTCCACGTCCACCGTGGCGACTCGCCCGGGCGGGAGCGGCGCCCCGACGGGGCCGAGGGGTAGGCTCTCGAGCACCTTGAGGAGCCGGCCCTGCCAGTGGGTGAACGCCGCCGGCCAGGGGCGATAAGCCCGAGTGCGCAGCCAGAGGTCCTCCGCGGGCAGCTGCCAATCCAGCAGTCCGTCCTCTTTCTTCAGCTGGGGGGCGTACGTTGCCCGGGAGTCGTCCTGGGGCTGGGGCTTGATCTCCCCGCTCGCCCACCGCGGCAGCGTGGCCGAGAGAAGGTCGGCGCCGACCAGGGCCAACCTGCCGGCCAGGGATTCCGTGGTGTCGGTAGGGAGGATGGGTTCCGCAGCTTGGGCCAGAACTGGCCCCGTGTCCAGGCCCTCGTCCATCAGCATGATGCTGATGCCGGTCGCGTTGTCTCCGGCCAGGATGGCGGCCGTAATGGGGGCCGCACCTCGATGCCGGGGCAGGAGAGAGGCGTGCACGTTGAGGCAGCCGAGCCTGGGCAGTTCGAGGACGTTGCGGCGGAGGATCTGCCCGAAGGCCGCTACCACGATCACGTCCGGATTGGCCCTCTGGATGGCCTCCAGCACACCCTCGTCCTTCAGCCGACGGGGTTGCAGCACCGGCAGGCCATGCTGCACTGCCGCGTCCTTCGTGGGCGGCGAAGCGGCCCGCCGGCCCCTGCCCGCCGGACGATCCGGCTGGGTGATGACCAGGGCGACCTCGTGCCCGTCCTTCACCATCTGCTCGAGCGAAGGCACGGCGAAACTCGGCGTACCCATGAAGACTATTCTCATGTCCTCACCTTGCGATCAGTCTCTAGCCATGCTAGACTCGACGTCGTGAATCTGTTACAGGAAGGGGCTCGCGAACTGGGACTCGATCTGACTGAGTCCCAACTGGCCGCTTTCTCTGTCTACTATCGTGAGCTCGTCGACTGGAATCAGCGGTTCAACCTCACCGCGGTCACCGACTACGAGGAGGTCCAGACTCGCCATTTCCTCGACTCGCTTACCTGCCTGTTGGCGATGGCTCCTCGCCGTTCGGACGGCCGGCTGGAAGCGGATGCCGTGGTAGGCAGGGCGATCGACATCGGCGCCGGTGCAGGGTTTCCCGGCGTTCCCCTCAAGATCGTCTGCCCGCGTCTTCGCCTGACCCTCCTAGAATCGGTAGGGAAGAAGGCGCGCTTTCTAGAGCACCTCGCCGCTACCCTTGGCCTCGCCGGCGTGGAAGTCATCGCCGCTCGCGCCGAGGATCTGGCCAGAACGCCCGTCCACCGGGAATCCTACGACTTTGCCATTGCCCGGGCGCTTGCTCCGTTGCCCGTGCTAGCGGAGTATTGTCTTCCCTTTCTCCGCCAGGGCGGGTTACTGATTGCCCTCAAGAAAGGCGATATCTCCCGGGAGACGACCGAGGCGCGGGCGGCTATCCGCGTCCTCGGCGCCCGCCGACGCGAGCCGCTCCCCGTGTCGCTTTCCCTCTTGCCGGATTCGCGCTTCCTCGTGCTGATTGACAAGGTTGCCCCAACACCAAAAGCCTACCCCCGGCGGGCCGGCCTGCCGGCGAAGATGCCAATCGGTTCGCGGACGACCGGCAAACCCTGACGGTCGTCCGGTTTTGGGCCTACCGAGGCACCGGATTGTTTTCCACGTAGGCTGGCCGGTCTGCTATTTGTATGGGCGAACGGCCATCCCAAGCCCCTAGGCAAGCCGTCGGGCATGCGCCATGACGACCCTCACCCTAACCATCTGCCTGGAAGGGCGAGGGAACCATTGCACACCTACCGCGGAGAAGGCGGAAGACGTGGGAGGAATCGGGCCCGGACCGCGGGGGAGAAGCCCCCGCGCTACAGGCTGCTCTGCGTCCTCTGCAGTTAGCCCGGCTCCCACCGTGCAACTACCGTTACTCATCACTCATCACTCGTCACTCATTACTTCCCTGTTGGGTGGGCCTGGCGGAAGGCTGCCGCGAGCTCGGGCAGATCCTCTAGTATTATGTCGGGTTGTGTGGGCGAGTCCGCTGCCTCCTCTTTCGTAGAGATGCCGGTGAGGACCATGATCGTCGTGACGCCCGCGTTGGCGCCGGCGATTATGTCGGTGTCCAGTCTATCCCCGAGCATGGCCGTGGCCTGACGCTCGACACCCATCCTTTTCATCGCCAGCTCGAGCATTCGCGTCTCCGGTTTGCCGATGACCGTGGGCTCCTTGCCCGTGCAGGCCTGCAGAGCGGCCAGCAACGTGCCGCACCCGGGAATCAGCCCCTCCTCGGTCGGCAGGGTGACATCCGGGTTGGAGCCGACGAAGCCGGCCCCGGCGAGGATGGCGTTGCAGCCCCTGTACAGCTTCTCGTAGGTAAACTGGCGATCCATGCCCACGACGACGTACTCCGGCCTTGCCGCGTCCAGGGCAAACCCATGTGCGCGCATGGCCTCCTGGAGCCCCGTCTCGCCGATAACGTAGACGCCGGCTCCCGCCTGTGTGCGCTCTACCAGGTACGAAGCGGTTGCCTCGGCCGACGTCAGCATCTCCTTGCCGCTCGCCGGCACCCCCATGCCGCGCACCTTCTCGACAAATTGTTGCGTGGTCAGCGTCGAGTTGTTCGTGAGCAGGTGGTAGCGTATCCCTAGCTCCACTAGGGTTCGAAAGAACTCGGGAATGCCCGGTAAGGCCGTGCCACCCCGATAGATGACGCCGTCAAGATCGATGAGCAGCGCCTTGATCTCCGCTAGTTTCTGCAGTTCACGAGTATTCGTAGCTTCCCTCCGTGGACGGCCGAGCGGCGGGTGGGCCTAGGGTGGCCCTGGCGAACGCCGCTCGCCTTATCTTATTCCATTATAGGGCATCGTCCTGCAAGGTTCCGCCGGGGTTCTCGACGAGGAAACCGTCGCGACCCAAGCGCTCCAACGATGCCCAGAACCTCTCTTCATCCCCGACCACGGCGACCGTGTCCGTCAAACGGCGGAGGCGGAGCCCTCTGTACTGCGGGAGCGCCAGTAGGGCGGTCAGCGCCTTGGCGTCCGTCGCCTCCAAGAGGACTGCCCGGCGGACGCGCATTCGCTGCACCGCGGGGGCCCACGCCCGGATGGAGCGTACCAATTCCTGGGGAACCGGGCCATGGCGGCCAAGCAGTTCGATTATGCCCCTGGCGGAGAGACCCTGGCGGATCGCCATGGGGATTGTACCGGCCGCGATTATGTGGTCCACGTCGCTCCCCTGGACTCGACGGGCAAAACGATAGAGGTCGGCCACGGCCGGCCCGTCGGGCCACCTCACGATCACCTCGCCGTTGGCTGAGATCGCCAGCGAGGCCTCGGCGGGCAATGCCGGACTGCTGGACCCGGACCGGCCGCAGAGCCAGGCGCCCAGCGGCGTGAGGGCGAAACAGCCGCCGTTGTTATCGTCCTGCCGCAGACGGACGACGCCCAGCCAGGACAGGGATGTGCTGAAGACTTGGCGGGCGAGCCTGCCGTCGAGCCGATCCCAGTGCTGGGCAATTCGCTCCAGCCCGACGCTGCCACGCGCTTCGGCGATTTCTCCCCTGTCTCTGAACAGCAGGGGGCGGTCTTTGCGGAGGGCGGAGAGGAGCCGAGACACCGGATACCAACGTCCCACCCGGCAGCGCCGCAGGGCGGCGACATGTCCCGTCGGCCCGGCGGGGAGGTCGATTGGGCCCCCGAGGTCGCGGTCGCTCTGCCGCAACCCTTCTCGCCAGCGCTCCGTGTCCAGCCACCAGCGATATAGAGCGATGGTGTGGACGGGGAATGACAAGTTTTCCCACTCCTCCGCCCGTGGAGAGGGCTTCAACCGCTCGCCGTCGCGGCTTACCAGGCCGAGCCCGAGGGCGGCGCTGAGCAGGAAGGCCTGGCGACCGCTGCCATTGCCGGCTTCCGGCGTAGGGGCGCCCAAGCAGGATGCGAGTCTGCGCGCCTCCGCTCGTGAGAGAGGCAGCCGCGTCACAGGTGGGTCGGCCTGGCGCAGGTAGGCGAGGAGGCCGAGCAGGTCCCAGGCCAGGGAGTACGGCTCCTCCCCAATGTGGGGGCCGGGCACTTCGGCGACGAAACTTGGCGCGTCGCCGCTGTCAGCAGCCTGGGCCTGCGTCGCTATGCCCAGAGGAACGAACAGCGCGCGCTGGCCGCCCACGTAACACTGGCGCACCAGGAACAGTTCGATCAAGCGGCGGGAGTCTGCCCGCAGACCGAGCTCGTCCAGGCCCAACCGATCGCACAGGGCGCCTGCCTCTGCCCTGCCGTCCGTGTTGACGACTGCTGCCAGCAGCCTGCGTTCGCGCGGCGAGAGCGTGCCGACGACGCCGCGAACGGTCTCGCGGTCTGTCAGCGCCCGGCGGACGGCTGCGCTCAGTTCTGTTCTCAGCAGCGTCTCCGGGCTCGCCAGCCCCCAGCGCAGGGCCAGTCGTTGCAGTTCCGGCGTCGGGAGAACGGCCAGCAGTGTCTCGACGTCGACGACGGTGGGATCGGGCTCCTGGCCGGCCTTGGCGAGGGTCACGAGCGCGCTTGCTACCTCCGCCGGGACGACGAATGCCTGCCCGCGGGTACCCGGCTGCTGCACCACCAGGCCAACATGGCAGAGGCTCTGCAATAGGCCGTGAAGGTGCGGCACCTCAAAAGGGAGCGTCCCCTGGAGCTGTTCCTCTGTTGCCGGCCCCCTGCGCGATTGGAGGATTTCAAGGACAAGACTGCTCTGAGGCGGCAAGCGTTCGAGCACCCCTCCCAGGGCCCAGGGATCGGTCATCGCCAGATAGACGTTGGCGGGGTTCATGTCGTCGGCCGGCAGCGCCCAGGCCTCGCCAAGCTCCGCCAGACGTCCGCGGTCCAGCCCAAGCAGGCGACCCATCAGGCCAGGTGCAGTCCTCAACTGCTCATCCCTTTCGGTTCGGACAGCGTTTCGATGACCAGGGGACGTTCTTCCGGCCTCTCTCGCGCCCAAGCGAAGGCCGGCAGGGCCTGCCGGGTGGCTTCGTCGGCCCCCCTCTCGGTGCGGGCGTGTACCTCGAAGAGAGGATCACCAGCCCCAACGGGCGAACCACGCTTGGCAAGGAGGACTATGCCGACGGCATGGTCGATCTCGTCTTCCTTGGTCAGCCGTCCCCCGCCGAGGGCGACGACGGTCTCCCCTATCGTGCGACCGTCGATGGCGCTCACGAAGCCGGACTCCGGCGAGGGCACGGTCCGTACCACCGGCGCTCTTGGCAGCAGGTCCGGGTCCTCGATCACGGATTGGTCGCCACCCTGGGCCGCCACCAGCGCGAGCAGCTTCTCGTAGGCTCTACCCGAGGAAAGCGCTTCCTGAAGCCACTTCTGGGCCATATCCTCGTCGTCCACCCGTCCGGCAAGCAGGAGCATCTGCTGCCCCAGGGCAAATACAAGGTCGCGCAAATCGCTCGGGCCCCGGCCGCGAAGCAGCTGCACCGCTTCGCGGATTTCAAGCGAGTTGCCGACGTGGGTCCCCAGGGGTTGGTCCATCGAGGAGATGACCGCCCGGACACCACGTCCCGCCCGCCGGCCGATTTCGATCATCAGGCTCGCGAGCCTCTCCGCCTCCCCTGCCGTTCTGGCGAACGCTCCGCAGCCCATCTTCACATCCAGGACGATGCCGTGGGCGCCACCGGCGATCTTCTTGCTCATCACCGAGCTGGCGACTAGGGGTAGGGACTCCACCGTGGCCGTCGCATCTCTGAGCGCGTAGAGCTTGCCGTCGGCAGGG
>JAJZQK010000149.1 GCA_021847625.1 Chloroflexota bacterium | reverse complement strand
TCTCCGGATGGATTCCCGCTTCCGCGGGAATGACCGGAACCGGCCGGCCACCGGCGTGGAATGATAGTGGCGTTGGCATCTATCTCTTTAGTTCCGTGGGGGCCGGCGTCTCCAGCCTGTTGAAGAATGGCAGGTTCTACCGACCCCGACGGACCTATCGACCAGGTCGGCCAGGGCTGCCACCAATAGAGGAGAGTCGTTCAGGCAGTCGGTTCGCGCTAGGTGCAGGCTCAACCGCCGTGCCCGCTCCTGCATGTCGACGTCGAGGTCGTAGAGAACCTCCAGGTTCTCCACCAGGAAATGGATCGGCACGACGAGCACCTGCTTGGCGCCCTCGCCGGCAAGGGCATCGACCGTCTGGGCGAGGCTGGGGCCGTACCAGGCCCCGCCCGCCCGGCCGGCGCTTTGGAAGGCCAGCTGCCACTCGCCTATGCCGGCCTGCTGTGCCACGGCCGCCGCCGAAGCCCGCAGCTCCGCCTCGTAGGGGTCGCCCGCCGGCAGCGCCTGCTCTGGGACGCTGTGGGCGCTGAAGATCACCCGCGGCTCACCCTCCGTGAACCCGGCCCGGGCAACCTGCACCTTCTCCGCGAACGCCTCCACCAGCAGCGGGTGGGTGGCCCAACTGCGCACGACAGCGACGGGGAACGGCCGGCCCGCCGCGACCAGAGCCTCATCCAGAGCGGCGAAGTACCGGCCGACGCTGGCCGCCGAATACTGGGGCACAAGCGCAATCGCCACCGCTCGGCCCACGCCCTCGTGCGCCAGGGTGGCCACGGTGTCGGCCACCGAGGGTCGGGAGAAGAGCATACCGGCTAGCACGTGGTGTGGCCTACCGGTCGCATCAAGCCGTTCCTGCACCTTGGCCGCCAAGGATTCAACTATCCCCGGCAGGGGCGAACCGCCGCCGATGACCTCGTACCGTCGACGGAACTCCGCCACTACCGACGGCGCCAAGGGCCGTCCGCCCGTCACCCGGCCCAGGAAAGGCTCCACCTCGTCCAGGCTGCGCGGCCCGCCGTAGGCCAGCAACAGAACACCCAGCGTTTCCGCTCGACTCTCGCTCAATCCCCATCACCGCCCAACCGGGCCTGGGCCCGCCATCTCGCCCTGGTCGCCGCCCTGGCCTCCTCCGCTTGGAGGGCCATTGCCCGGCCTGCCCCTTGCCGGTAGGGCCATCTCTCTTCCTCGGTCTCGCCGGGGGCCTCTTCCCCGCGACCGGCGGCCACCCCGGACTGAGGGTCAAGCACGTCACGGAGGCCATCGCCAAGGAGGTTAAGCCCGACGACGGCGGCCGTCACGGCCAGGCCCGGGAAGGCGGCGAGCCACCACGCCGTGTCGAGGTAGTTCCGGCCCGCCGCCAGCATCGCCCCCCACTCGGGCAGCGGCGGCTGGGCACCCAGGCCGATGAAGCTCAGGCTGCTCCCCGTCAGCAGGGCCGTCCCGGCTTGGATGGTCACCAGCACCACGACCGGCGAGAGGATGTTCGGGAAGACGTGCCGCCACATTATCCGCCGATCGCTCGCCCCCACGGCCGTCGCCGCCTCGACGAACGGCGCCCGGCGCACGCTGAGCGTGCTGCTACGCACCAGGCGGTAGAAGGCCGGTATCCCCATCAGGCCCAGGGCGACGATAAGGTTCTCCAGCGAGGAGCCGAGCCTGGCGACGATGATGAGGGCCACCAGCACCCCCGGCAGCGCCAGCCAGCCGTCCATAAACCGCGAGAGAAGCTGGTCGGCCCACCCGCCGTAGTAGCCGGCCAGGCTGCCCAGAATCAGGCCCACGGTCAGCGAGAGGCCCACGCTCCCCAGCGCCATTCGGGCGGCGAGGTGTCCCCCGTGGGCTACCCGGCTCAGCAGGTCACGCCCCAGGGCGTCCGTGCCGAACGGGTGAGCAGGGCCGGGGGGCAGGAGGCGGCCACCGGCGATTATCTCGTCGGGGGCATAGGGCGTGAGCAACGGCACGAGCAGGCTGAGCAGCACCACCCCGCCTAGAAGGACGAGGCCCAGACGCAACGAAGGCGAACAGCGCAGGGCCGCCGCGGTTCGCCGGACAGCCGGGATGGCGTTCACAGGGGCGGTCCTAAGCGCCATCACAGTGCCTCGTGGCGGACGCGCGGGTCGAGGGCGCCGTGCAGGATGTCGACGATCAGGTTGACCGCCAGGCACATGGGGGCGACGAGCAGGACGGCACCCATCACCACCGGTATGTCGCGGTCGAAGATGGCCTGCACCAGCAACCGCCCCAGCCCGGGCCAGGCGAAGATCGTCTCGACGACAAAGGCGCCTCCGACGAGGTGGCCCAGGTTCAGCCCCAGCAACATCAGAGCAGGGATGAGGCTGTTGGGCAGGATGTGCCGGAAGAGGGTCCGCCGGCCGCTCAGCCCCTTGGAGAGGGCCGTGCGCACGAAGTCGGCGTTGCGCACCTCGAGGATGCTGGCCCGCACCAACCTGGCGACGACGGCCGCCCCGGGCAGGGCCAGCGTCGTCGCCGGCAGCACCAGGTGAGCGAGCGTGCCCGAGCCGAACACGGGCAGCAGGTTCAAGCGCAGGGCGAAGAGCTGCACCAGCAGGAGGGCGGCCCAGTAGGGCGGCACGGCGAGCCCTAGGGCCGCGCCACCCGTGACAAATAGGTCCAGACGCGAACCGTGGTTGGTGGCCGCCAGCACGCCCAGCCCGACGCCGGCGACGGCGGCAATCGCCATCGCCGTCGCCGCCAGCACAAGGGTGGGCCCCGCCCGCTCACGCAGGAGCTCGGAGACCTGCCTTTCGCTGATCAAGGAGTGCCCGAAGTCGCCGCGGCTGAGCACACCCCCCATATAGGACGTATAGCGCTCCCACAGTGGCGCATCCAGGTTCATGTCCTGCCGCAGGGCAGCCACCTGGTGGGCCGAGGCATTCTCGCCCAGCAAGGCCTCGGCCGCGTCGCCGGGGGCGAAGGTCAGACCGACGTACACCATGAAGCTCACCACGAGAACGGTGAGGACGACACTGGCGATACGCCGCAGTAGGTAGCGCCACAAGGTCCCTAGCTCCCGCCCAGCGTCACGTCGTTCACCAGCATCCGGCCCATCGCGCTTATCTTGATGCCCTGCACGTTGTTGCGCACGGCTAGCCCCTCGACCGGGAAATAGAGGGGATGCCAGGGGGCGTCGGCCAGGATCAGTTTCTGCGCGTCCTCGTAGATGGTCGCGCGCTTGGCGGCATCGGTCTCGTGCAGGCCCTGCTCGAAGAGCTTATCCGCCTCTGGGTTGGCATAGAAGACCCGGTTCGTCTGGCGAATCTGGCTCGAGGAGAGGTACATATTCAGCCCGTCCGGATCGTACCACTCGAAGCGCCACAGGAGCAGGTCGAACGCCCCCGCGGTCGTCGTCTTCATCACAGCCGCCGAGTCGAGCAGCTGGATCTCGACCGGTATGCCGACCTCCTTCAGCTGGCTCTGGACGACGGTGGCAATCGCCTCGTTCGGCGCCCTGGTCGAGGTCAACAGTTTGACGACGAGCTTCTGCCCGTCCCGCTCCCAGGTGCCGTCGGTGGCCTGCTGGAAACCGGCCTCTGCCAATAGCGCCTTGGCCCTGGCGGGATCGTAGGCGTAGCCGTAGCTCTTCAGGTCCTTGTTGTAGCCCAGCATCGACGGCGTCAGCAGCGTGTAAGCCGGGGTTCCCAGGCCGCCGAGGGCCAATTCGATGATCTGATCCTTGTTCACCGCGTGGGAGAAGGCCTCCCTCACCTTGACCTCGTCGAACGGCGGCTTGGCGCAGTTGTAGCCCAGATAGATCAGCGAATCCAGGTCGACCCGCTGGAGGCTTATGGTCTTGTCCTGCTCGATCTTCGCCAGCTGGCTCGGCTCGTTTAGGAACATCACGTCGATGTCGCCCGCCTGCAGCGCCGCTAGCTGGGTGCCGGCATCGGGGATCAGCTTGAACACGAGTTTCTTTATGTGCATCGGGCCTTGGTTCTGGGCCTCGGGCGTGCCCCAATTGTAGTCGGGGTTGCGAACGAGGGTGATGCTCACCCCCGGCTGCCACTCTTCCAGCTTGAACGGGCCCGTCCCCGCCGGCCGCTGACCGACCTCATCGCCCGCGGCCTCTACCGCCGTCGGGCTCATGATCCCCGCGTAGGGGGAGACAAGATAGCTAAGGAAAGTGACGCTGGGCACCGCGAAGGTGAAGCGAACGGTGCGTTCGTCGAGCGTCTTGACGCTGGTGAACGACTGGATGCCGGTGGCGACCGGCGACTTGCTCGCGGAGTTCTTGAAGCGCTCGAAGGTGAACACCACCGCATCGGCGGTGAGCGGCGTGCCGTCGTGGAATTTCACACCCTTCTTTAGGACGAAGTCGAGCGTCTTGCCGTCGTCGGAGAACTGCCAGCTCTCGGCCAGCACGGGAACCAGCTTGCCGTCGCTCTGCTGAGAGATCAGCGTATCGAACAGATAGGGCAGCACCAGGTTGGTGCCGGAGTTGGCGGCGCCCTGCGGGTCGAGACCGGTAGGCTCGGAGGTCATCGCCCTCGTGAGGGTGCCGCCGCCCTCGCTGGCGGTAGGTGGGGCCACAGCGCAGGCGCTAAGCAGCACCGGAACCAAGAGCAACAGCGCCAGAGCGCGGGTCAGCTTCGACATACGATCCTCCCTAGACACGGAACAGCTACCGAACTCGTCGTCAATTGGCGGTGGGCAAGGCCGACAGGCGTGGATACGCCTTCTCGAGGACCTCCTCAGCAACTAGCGTGCCACTGTGTATGCAATCGGGCAGGCCCACGCCCCGATACGAGCTCCCCGTCAGGTAGAGCCCCGGATGAATCCCCTGCAGGCGCTCGACCTCGGCCACGAAGTCCTGGTGACCGACATCGTACTGGGGGTGGGCGTCCCGCCAGTGGAAGACGCGGGTCAGCGTGGGCTCCGCCGTGATCCCCATCAGCGAGGCCACCTCGGCCCTGGCGACCCGCACCATCTCGTCCTCCGGCAGCAGCGCGGACGACTGGTCGACGGCGCCGCCGAGGAAGCACCGCAGGAGGACGCTGTCGCCCGGCGCCCGGTGGTCGAACTTGGTCGAAGTCCAGGTGAAGCCGGTGACCGGCCGCCGCTCCTTGCTCGGGATCAGGAGCCCAAAGCCGTCGAGCCGATGAGAGATCGTATCGCGCCGGTAGGCCAGGGAAACGGTCGCGGTCGTCACGTAGCGCAGCGTGCGCAGGTGGGCGGCCAGATTGCCGTCCAGGCCCTCCACCAGCGTCGCCGCGTCGCGCGCGGGCACCGCGAGCACCACGGCATCGGCCGTCAGCCGACCACCGTCGTCGAGCATGAGGCGATAGGGCCCGGCCTATTACATGTCGAGACGGACGGCGGAACGGCCCAGCAGCATCCGGGTGCCGTCCAGACGCTCGGAGAGCGCCTCGGGGATCTCCTGCAGCCCGTCGCGCAGCGTCATGAACAAGGGCAGAGCCTTGCCATTCGCCGGGTGGCTGTACCGGCCGGCGACCATCCCGCGCACCAGGCTCCCGTGCTTGCGCTCTATCTCGCGGAAACGGGGGAAGGTGCTCAGCACGCTCTGGCGCTCGGGGTCGGAGACGTGGATGCCGCCCATCAGCGGCTCGGCGATCTTGTCGAGTGCCTCGTTCCCGAGCCGTCGGCGTACGAAGTCGGCAACGCTCTCGTCGCCCTCGTCGCGTCGCGCCGGGACGACGAGGTCAAGGCCCATGCGCAGTTTGCCTAGCGGCGAGATCAAAGGCGACAAGGCGAAGGGGCGGAGGCGCGTGGGCACGATGAGGAGGACGCCGTCCGGCAGCTGGTGGATCTTGCCCTTCCAGAGGATGTACACCTTGCGACGGTGGTCGTTGGTGCCGACGAACCTATCCTCCAGCCCCAGGCGCCGGCAGAGGTCGAGCGCCCACGGCTTCTGGGTGATGAAGCAATCCGGCCCCCCTTCGATCACGAACCCGCGCTCGCGGGCCGTGACTACCTTCCCGCCCCAGCGAGTCGCCCCTTCCACGAGGGTACACTCGACAGGTAGACCCGCTTCGCGGGCGCCCTCCCGTATACTATAGGCGGTCGCCAGCCCGGCGATGCCGCCGCCGACAATTACCACGTGCATAGAATCACCATTGTAGCTCTCAAGATTGATCCCTGACGGTCAGCCCCTCGTCCAGGTAGCACTGCACGACTCCGGTCTGGACCTCATTTAGGAGCGCCTCGATGCGGCGCAGGAGATGAACGCTCGCCTCCTGCTGGGCGACCACCGCGCCGGAAACGTGGAGGTGCACGATTGCCACCTCGCTCACGGCGGTCCGGAAGTAGCTGATCGCCTGCAGGAGGTTCACCAGCGAGCGGCCCTGGCGCAGGCCGTTGAGGGCGTGTTGCCGGCCGATGGCGCGCGCCTCGGCCAGCAGGGCTTCGCCGTCACCCTGGCCGGAGATGTAGTGCAGCATTACGCCCAACATGCGCCTTCCCAGCTGTCTGCTGGCCTCGCGGTCCGCCTCGCCGTACCCCTGCAGCCACGGCTGCTGGACGATGCCCTGTCTGGCGTGGGCGAGGGCGCGCTCCAGCCACTGCTGGTCGCTCGCCACCGGCAACCGGCTGTACCTGCGCTCGGATTGGAAGCGGTCGAGGTCGGCCGCCCGAAAGCGCCGATGGCCGCCGGGGGTGAGGAAAGCGTCCAGCGCCCCTCGGCTGACCCAGCGACGGAGGGTGGTGGGATGGACGCCGAGCCTACGGCTGGCCTGTTCCAGCGTCAGCCACTCGGGCTCGGTCGGGCTTTGTCTCTTGGCAGTCTTCATTCGCGGACGTATGCCTGCTGATTAGTAACGCCGCAAGGGCGAGGATGGGGCGCCGCGAGCGCTTGGCAAGCGGCAAAAACGCGCAAAACTATGTAATACTATCCAATTATACGTGCCGTAGTCCGCCTCTGTCAACGACGAGCGACCCTAGGCCATATCCACGGCCCGGCCAACGGGCGGGGTCTGGAGGCGTGCAAACGCCCTCGCCCTCCGTGGTGTACCAGGCTTGCCGGGGCGATACGGCCTTTGCTACAATATGTTAAACAAGCTGGCGGGTCATGTATCTAGATGTTCCGTGGCCGGTCTTGGCCATCGTCGCCCTGGCTCTGTCTTTTGCCTATCTGAACGGCACGCTGGATGGCGGAAGCCTACTGGCAGCGGCCATTTCCTCGCGAAGCGTGTCTCCGCTCCCCGCCCTAGCGCTGGCGAGCGTCGCCGCTTTTGTGGGGCCGTTCATTTTCGGGACGGCCGTCGCCGGCACGATCGCCACCGAGATAGTCAAACCCGACGTCGTGGGGCCGTCTTTGGTGATAGCCGCGCTGATTGGCGCGGTCGCCTGGAACACCACCGCCTCGCTGGTGGGCATACCGACGAGCTCGACCCACGCGTTGATCGGGGGGCTAATCGGCGCCGGTTTGACCGGCTACGGGCCGGACGTGATTGTGAACA
>JAJZQK010000148.1 GCA_021847625.1 Chloroflexota bacterium | reverse complement strand
GCAGCCGAGTTGGCAGCTGCATATCTTGATACCTTCCTCGTTGACAAGACCGCCGATCTGGCGCAGCCCCACCCCGAGCTGGCGCGAGAGCCGGAAGGCGACGGGACACGGGAGCTTGCCTTGCCTGAGGGAGGCCCTGATCGCCGCCAGCACCTCCACCCGCCGCTCGCCCTCCAGCGGTAGCGCCGGGCCCGCCGGCCGCTCCTGGCCGTGCACGGCCGGGCCCTCGCTGACGCTGAACAGCGAGGACTCGTCGGCCGCCATGACCTCATCCACGGAACGCCCGGCGAGATCGTGCAGAAAGAACGTCAGCTGCCTGTCGCCCAGCACAAAATGGAAGGCCGTCGCCTCCGTTACCTCCAGGCGCCCGTTGCCGAGCGTCGCCCCCAGGAGGGCCTGCACGGCATCGGCGACGCCGCCGTCCACGCCCACTATCGCCTTGAGGTCAGGGTCGCGGGGGGCCACCTGCCAGGCACGCATCACGTGGTAGACCATCCGCACGCCGAGGGCGAGCCCCGGACACCGCTCGCCGTGGAAGTTCTCCACCTCGATCAGAAAGAGGCCCAGCGTCCAGCGCTCGTCCGGCTCGTTCACGATCTGGGCATCGCGGAAGCCCGTGGCCGACCAGGCGTAGTCCCAGGCCCCCATGGCCCCCTTGACGTCCACAACTGGCGTGCCGTCGACGAAGTCGAGGGCATGCAGGTGAATCGTGCACCCGGCGACGCCGGTGACACGAGCGTTGCTGACGCCCAGGGGGTTCGGCCGGCCGGGCGAGCGGCTGGCGAAGACGCCGCGGGAGGCGTCGCCCTCGCGCTTGCGGCGGGCGACGAGGCTATCCCGGGTGGCCTCGTGCAGCCAGCCCATGACGGTGACGTAGGAGTTAGCCTGCAGTCCGGCCAATCCGCTCGCGTAGGGCTCGTAGATCTCGACGCTTGCCGGCACCCCTTCGCCGGGCATTGCCAGGGGATCGGAGATGGACGAATGAACGACGCCAATCGGCTGCAGGGTGAACTCCACGGCGGCCACCTCCCTAGTAAGCAAAAATGCCGGCACCTCTCCAGGAGGGCCGGTTGACGCGTGCATAGCCTCACATCCGGCCTTCTCCTTTCCGAACGGGGGGTCAGAGCGTCGCCGCTCTGGCCGTTGGGACCCCAGGGTCCACTGCGGCTATCGCCCCTGCAAGCACCCACAGGCACGATAGCTCGGAGAAAGGGCCGTCTACTCTGCCGCGAGTATAGCACCCACGCCGGTGTGAATCAAGCTAATCAAGTTTGAGGACGGCCATGAAGGCCTCCTGGGGGATCTCGACGTTGCCCACCCGCTTCATCCGCCGTTTGCCCTCCGCCTGCTTCTCCAGCAGCTTGCGCTTACGCGTGATGTCCCCGCCGTAGCACTTGGCCAGCACGTTCTTGCGCAGGGCGGCAATAGTCTCCCGGGCGATGACCCGGCTGCCGACGGCGGCCTGGATGGGCACCTCGAACATCTGGCGGGGGATGATCCGGCGCAACTTGCCTATCAGGTCACGCCCCCGGCTGTAGGCCTCGTCGCGGTGGATGATCAAAGAGAGCGCGTCCACCGGTTGACCGTTCACCAGCACGTCGAGCTTGACGAGCGCCGAAGCCCGATAGTTGCCCAGGGCGTAGTCGAGGGAGGCGAAGCCCTGCGTGCGCGACTTCAGCTCGTCGTAGAAGTCGACCAGCATTTCGGCCAGCGGCACGTTGTAGGTCAGCAGCACCCGCTGCTCGTCTAGGTACTCCATACGGTCGTACTCGCCCCGGCGCTTGGTGACCAACTCCATTATCGCGCCGATGTAGCGGCTGGGGGCGATGACGCTGATCTTCATCCACGGTTCGGCGATCTCCGCCACCTGCGCCTCATCCGGCAGATCGGCGGGGCTGCTTATGTAGACCACCTCACCGTTGGTCTTGGTGATGCGATAGGAGACGCTCGGCGCCGTTATCAGCAGGTCGAGGTCGTACTCGCGCTCCAGGCGCTCCTGCACGATCTCCATGTGGAGGAGCCCGAGGAATCCGCAGCGGAACCCGAAGCCGAGCGCCTGCGACGTTTCCGGCTCGTAGGACAGAGCGGCGTCGTTCAGGCGTAGCTTGTCGAGGGCGTCGCGCAGCAGGGCGTAGTCGTTGGAATCGACCGGATAGAGCCCGGCGAAGACCATCGGCTTTGCCGGCCGGTAGCCGGCCAGGGGCGTGCCGGCCGGGTCGCTCACCGCCGTGATCGTGTCGCCGACCTGCGAATCCTGCACCCGCTTGAGGCCCGTGGCGACATATCCCACCTCGCCGGCCGCCAGCCGATCCACCGGCGTCAGCTCGGGCCGGAACACGCCCACCTCGAGCGTGTCGCTCTTCTGCTCCGTCGCCATCGTGAACACCGGCATATTCGTCTCGATGGCGCCGTCCACCACGCGCACGTAGGCGACGACGCCCTTGTAGGGATCGTAATGCGAGTCAAAGATGAGCGCGCGCAGCGGCTGGTGACGGTTGCCGTGCGGGGGCGGGATGCGCTCGACGATCGCCTCCAAAACTTCGGTCGTGCCCTGCCCGCTCTTGGCCGAGACGAAGATGACCTCTTCCTTGGGAATGCCGATGACCCGTTCGATCTCCGCCGCCACCTCCCGCGGGCGGGCGTTCGGCAGATCGACTTTGTTCACCACCGGGATGATCGTGAGGTCGTTGTCGAAGGAGAGATAGACGTTGGCCAGAGTCTGCGCCTCGATGCCCTGGGCGGCGTCGACGACGAGGACCGCCCCCTCGCAGGCGGCCAGGCTGCGGCTGACCTCGTAGGTAAAGTCCACGTGGCCCGGCGTGTCGATGAGGTTGAGCTGATACGTGCGGCCGTGACGCTCGCTCGTATATTCCATGCGCACGGCACGCGCCTTGATCGTGATGCCCTTTTCGCGCTCGAGGTCCATCGAATCCAGCACCTGGTCGACCATCTCTCGCTTGCTGATCGTGTTGGTGACCTCGAGCAGGCGATCCGACAGGGTCGTCTTGCCGTGGTCGATATGGGCGATTATGGAGAAATTACGAATGTCGCTCTGATTGGTCATCTTCCCGCCGCGGGCCCGTGGCGCCCCGAGTGATTTGGCCGGGTTTCCACCCGCCAAAGGCGAAGTATACCCCAAGCCCTCGGGTCGTGACAATCTTGGTCGGAAACGGAGAAACCGCTCCCTCGTTGGAGGCCGACGTGGCAACGACCGTGGCGTAGCAGTACCAATTGCGTTGAGTTCAGTCCTGTTCTCGCCCGTCTTATTACGTAGTGGCGGCCCGTCCCCCTGGGCTGCGCCCAGGGACCGAGGTCTGGCCGCCACGGCCGGCAGACAAGGTCCCTGGGGCCGCAGGCCCGAGGGAGACGCCGGCCGCTACGTCTCAACCACCGACAAATAGGACACTGGTAACCGCAATCGGTATAGCTGGTGAGCGTACACCGGTTGCACGGCCGGCCGTAACCGCGACGGCCGCCGTCCGTCACTAGAGACGAGTGGTCACCGCCGATCAAACCGGGCCGGGCAGATAGGGACAGCGGCCCGCGCGGCCGGATTACCGGCAAAGGAGGTTTCTTACTTGACGATCAACCCCAACGTCCGCCTCAGGCTCCTTTCCTCGCTAATCGCGCTGCTCGTCGTGCTCCCGGCGCTGTTCATAGGCGTCCCGCGAGCCAACGCCGGCACTTACGTCACCTTCCTGGACGCTACGCCGGCCGATGGATCGACCGTGCCGGCAGGCGAGGTCACCATCTCCGTTCTAGCGAGCGGCGCCGAGGTGCGCGACGCGGCCATGTTCCTGAACACCGAGCCGGTGGCTGTCTCCAGGGAGGGGACCGCAGGACGGCCTACAATATCCTCCCAGCGAATCCTGGCGCCGGGGGAGTACACGGTCCGCGTGGTCGTGGACGACGCCTTCTACGGGGTCCAGTCCACCACCTGGCACTTCACGGTGCGGCACGACGACGCCATCCCGGCGGGGTTCTCGCAAGTAGACGCCAAGATCCAGATCGTCTACCCGCACGACAACGCCCCGGCAGCCCAGGCCGACCTGGCTAACGTCGGCGCTTACCTCTTCACGCCGGGGACCAGCATCGCGGTGCCGTTCGACTTCGACCGGCCGGTCCGCCTCTGGCGGGCGCTCAACAACAATCCGGCCGAGCCTGTCGCGGTGGGAACGAAAGTGACGCGCACGGTCCAGGGCGTGACTTTCCCCACTTGGGAGTTCAACGACGTCGACGTCAGCCCAGCCCGTGACCCGAACAACAAGCTCTTCTTCTTCGTGACCGTGGACGGCATCGGCACCAACAGCAACGTCTGGGTGCACGGGGCGGACCCGCGCACCATCTTCCCCTTCCAGGACGTGCCGTCGGCGGTGGGAGGATGGACAGATAGCCTGGACGCGAAGATCGAGATCGTCTACCCGCACGATAATGCGCCCGTGAGCCAGGCCAAGCTCGCCAACATCGGCGTGGACATCTTCGCCCACGGCACGCTGCAATCCGTGGATACTTCCCGCCGTCCCTTCGTGATGCTCGTCCGCTCGCTGAACGCCGAGGTGGCCACGCTCGAGCAAGGGCACGCCGGCCTCGGCTACCCCGTGGTGGCCGACACCGGCGGCGTCGAGCACCCGCGGTGGGCCTTCAACGACGCCGACGTGGCCGCCGCGAACACCCCGGCGAACCTAATCCTCTTCCGCACGATCGTGAACGGGGCGACGACCTTCTCCAACGTATGGGCCCACGGGGCCGACGTGCGAACGTTCTTCCCCATCCAGGACGTGCCCTCCCGTTCGGCCCAGGGAACCATCCCGCGCTAGAATCACCTTTGGGGATCCCGGCGGGCGTCGTTCGCCTCGGGAAGGGCCGGTGGATGGCGGATCGAACGGCCGCCCACTTCGCGCCACTTCAGCGGCCGGCAAAGGACAGGCCGAGTGACCGCGTCGCCGAAAGGCGCCTACTCTGGCGCTGCCCGTTCCTTCGCCGGGACGGGCAGCGCCAGCGAGACGGCAGCCACGCCGGCAAAGATGAGCGCGCCACCCAGGAAGAAGCTCGGTCCCAGCCTCTCATGCAGTAGAAGCCACCCCAGGAAGGCGCCGACGACCGGCTGGGCGAAGAAGAACACGGCCGCCACGTCGGACTCAAGCAAGGCCATCCCCTTGTTCCAGAGATAGAAAGCCCCCGCCGTGGAGACGGCCCCCAGGTACAGCACGCCCAGCACCGCCGGCAAAGGCAGCGGAGCGAGCGCCGAGCCGGTAAGCGCTAGCTCCAAATGGATATGGCGAATCCCACCAACCACGGGAGCGCCATCTGGGGCAGATCACGCCGGGCGACGAACGCCCCCCGGGTGAAGACGAGAATCGCCCCCAGCGTGAGCAGGCCGATGGCGAAGCGCATGACGACGAGGGTCAGCGGCGGCACGAAGCGGAGGACGTACTTGCTCACCACGTACATCCCGCCCCAGATGGCCGTCGCCAGAAAAGCGTAGAGCGCGCCCCGCGGATTCATAGGCGATGATTCCGGCCCGCCGGGGGCCGTTCCCTCTCTACCGCGCCACGGCGACGGCGGTGCGCTTGAACTTGCGCCGCCGCATCAGGTCCACGAACGCCTCCAGACGCGTTTGCAGCCCCGCCTTGCCCATCTGCTCGTCCAGGACGACACAGAGGACGGGGATGTTGTGCTCCCGGCTCACCTGGGGCAGCATGTTCTGGGCGATAATCTCGGGCATGCAGGTGAACGGCTGTAGGTGCACGATGCCGTCGAAGCCCTCCTTAGAGTGCAGCACCGTCTCGCCGATCGTCTGGATGGCGTCGCCGGAGACGTCGCGGCTGAGGTACGGCTTGGCCGCCTTCTTCACCTTCTGGCCGTGGCTGAGGCCGATCGCCTCCAGGAACAGCCAGACCTTCGCCCAGTCGCTGATGTAGGCGGAGCGCACCACCTCGACCCCCATGTGGCCGAGCTCCTCTTCGATGTCCATATTGGCGAACGGATCGCAGGCCATGAAGAACTCGCCCAGCAGGCCGATACGCACCGTCGACGCCCGCGGATTGAGGGGAATGGCGTCGAGCTCGCTCGTTATGTCGCGGCGCGCCTGCTTGAGGGCGGCCGGCGTGTGGGCCACGCAGACCCGGTCCGGCACCGTCCGCCAGACGCGGCTCACGCTACCCCGTTCCTGCTCGTGCGCCCGCAGCAGGAGGACGCGGCGCTCGATGTCGTCCAGAAGGATGAGCTGCTCGATGCCAAACTTGACGTCGCCGATGATCTCCAACCACGACTTGTCACCGAGGAGACCGTGCACGAAGTCGACGAGGCCGACGACCTGCCGCTCCTGCCAGTTGAAGGTGCGCATGTCGAACTTGAAGCCAAGGTCGCGCAGGGCCATCTCCTGCAGCTTGGCGTAGCAGCCCAAGCGGCAGAGCCCGGGCCCGCTCACGCCGAGGACCGTGTCCGCCCCCAGCTCCAGCCCCTCGATCAGGTTGCCGAGGTTGAGCTTGTAGGGCAGGCAGATCCACTCCGGGGAGTACTTGGTACCCAGGGAAAGCGTTCGCTTGCTCGAGGGCGGCGGCAGCACCACCCCCACCCCGTTCTTGTCGAATACGGTCTTCAACGCTACCCACACGGTCGCCATGCGGGGAAAGGTGACTTTCAAAGCTCGTGCTCCTTATTGACCTTGGCGGGCCAGGCGCTCGGCGATCGCCCGCCGTAATGCTTCGTGTTCGCTCCAGGGGTACTCCACCGTACCCAGGCACATGGACTGCTCGTGGCCCTTGCCGGTGGTGATGACCAGATCGCCCGGGCGGGCCAGGGCGACGGCGAACTGTATCGCCTCGGCGCGGTCGGCGATGCGCCAGTAAGTCTCGTCCTCGCGCCCGCCCGCGCGGATGCTGCCGGCGGCGACCTCGGCCATGATGGCCTCCGGGTCCTCGGTGCGCGGGTCCTCGGAGGTGATGACGACGAGGTCGGCCAGGCTCGCGGCGATCTCGCCCATCGCCGGCCGTTTCTCGCGGTCGCGCAGGCCCGCGCAGCCGAAGGTCACAATCACCCGCCCGGCCGTCAGCTCGTGGGCGAGCTCCAGCACCCTCTTGAGGGAATTGGGCGTGTGCGCGAAGTCGACGAAGGCCGCGAAATCCTGGCCGAGGTCGATCCGCTCCAGCCGTCCGACAATGCCCGTCACCCGCCGAATGCCCTCGGCGATGGCCCCTGCCGGTATTCCCTGCGACACGCTCACCGCCACCGCGGCGAGGATATTGTAGGCGTTGTAGCGCCCCAAGAGCGGGCTCTCGATCGCCATCTCGCCGTCCGGGGTCGCCACGCGCATCTTGATGCCCGCCACGCCGGATTCCAGCGCGAGGGGATAGACGTCAGCCGGCGAGTCCATGCCGTAGATAAGCACCCTGTCGGCGGGGAACTGCCGAAGGTAGGCAAACGACGTGTCGTCGTCGTTGCGGACG
>JAJZQK010000147.1 GCA_021847625.1 Chloroflexota bacterium | reverse complement strand
TACCCACGGGCGGCGCGGGTTATCCACGGATTCGGCCCCTAACACCCTGCCGTGTGTTAGGGGCCGTTTGGGTGCCGCGCTGGAAGGGGTGGGTCCCGGTGAGGGGTGAGGGCATCGCGGCTGGGTTACACCCCCGTGGGTCATCTGCAGGACTTACGCGGTAGACGGGTTTTCACCGCGGAGAACGCGGAGGAGACGGAAGGGATCTGACATTCTCCCTTTTCTCAGCGCCCTCCGCGGTTGATCCGGCTCCCACCGCGTAACTGCTGTCATTACACTGCGCTTCCGGAGGACACGGATGAAGCGGAACGCTTGATCGCGGAGGGGACCGGCCCAGGCCTCCAAGCATGCCTTCCAGAGGTCGAAAATGGGCTTTCTTTTGGTCTTTAGGTCCCCCAAGGTCCTTTGCGCGTTTTGAGGGCGCATTTTGGCCATTACAGTGAAGACCAGGTGAGCGTCAGCTGGCGCCGAGGGCCGCAAAAGGGCGGATCTGGCCTCGGCGGGCGCCTGGCGAGATCATCTCTTTCGCCAGGCGTGCTGGCCATCGGCCAGGGTGCCCGACTACCCGGCGGTGGCCTGGCCCGAGAAGCGCGACCGACGGGTCTGCGCGTGGCGAGGGTTCCACTGGCGAGTTCGGCTTGGGGCGGCCGAGGTCGAACGAAGCCCCCCTCGCAGTGCAAGCGGGCACGGCCTGGGCCCACCGATCGTCGGGCCCAACGGCCGCCGAGGGTTGCCTGCCTGCGGGGCCTGACACCGGATCGCGAGTACAGACGAACATTCTCCCGCCTGCCCTGCCTACCGTCACTGCCCGCCGCCGGCACGAAGTCCAGCCCTCACGCCGAAATGGCGCCCCTACGGCTGGATTAGTGGTCCATTCTCAGAGCGGCCGCGGGGCGACCGGTGCCCTCACCGACCCCGCGGCAGGGAGTCTGCACGGCCAGGAGGATGAGTTGTTCTATCTGTCAGCTTGTACGTGTGTTATGCTGCACTTCTATTCTATTTCCGGTCGCGGCGCGGCGACGGGCCCGGATGTGGCGTAATTCCTCCCCCGCCAAGGAATCGATGGCAGAGCAGTGCATATATAGGCCTGCCATGTTGTACTCTTGCCCTGTTGTCCTGAGGTACGTTAGTGTACAGGTACAGACTTACCTCCCACTAGGCGTATATGACAACAGCAATGCTTCTATAGGCTAAGCCTTACGTACAAAGTTACAGGAGGGCAATAATCTATCCGTCCGTATACGCGGCTGTACGTTGGCCCTTACATTCGTTCGTATTGTAGGACGTCTGTCCTACAGTGCATATGTACTTCGGTATACCTGTACTCTTATACGTGTGTCCTGTTGGCGGGCTGTACCTCTGTACTTATGGTCGTCCGTATGCCCATTGTTTCACACGCCCCTTTGTCCACACTGCTATGCTTTTATGCAGTTCTACGTCTGCCAGCCGCGACCCGCCGGGCCGCGACAGGTCCTCCGGTTATCATGGAAGCCGCGTACGCAGCGCCCGTCCGCGTGTATCTCCCCTCGGCGACGGCAGGGCGCCCCTCGGTTGACGCAAAGAAGCGGCCCCGGCAACACGGGACCGCTTCTCTCTCGCGTCTAGAGCCCCTGAGGTTGTATCACCCTACTGGGCCATAACAGTATCACATAGCATCTAGACTACTATACGGTTGTATCCTTATACACTTGTCGTTCCGTCTCGATCAGGCTCACGGCTGAGCGCGCAGACTGCGACGCAGACGCTCTCGCAGGTCGTATTCGTCCCGCAAGTTGGTGAGGTCCAGAGGCGCCTCCATGCCCACGTCGATCAACGCCCTTATTATGGCCGCCTTGCGCACCGCGCGCCCGCCCTGCTTGCGCGCCTCGCGGCACTTGTCGTCCAGCCAATCCAGATGCCGCTCTTCCAAGAAGATGGCCGACTGTCGGGTCTGTGGCTTCGTTTCAGCCGCTTCTACCTCAGCCTCGTTCTCCACTCCCCCGGCGCCCCCCACATCGGGCCTGCGGAAGAAAATCGACTTGCCTTCAGGAACCGGCGCGCGCTTTACCATTATCTATCTCCCTAGCCACTTCGCGATACGCGTTCGCCCCATCACTGTTGGCCGCGTACGTCATGATGGATTGTGCCTTGATCGGTGCCTCTTTGAAGCGCACACTCTCTTTGACAACCTCTTCGAAAACCCGCATCTGCTTGCCCAGCGCTTGCCGTGTCTGATCGAGAATCTCCCGGGCGTGCAGCGTGCGCCCGTCATATCTCGTCGGCAGAAGCCCCTCCACGGTCAGCGATGGGTTCACCTCCCGCTGGATATCGCCGACCGTCTCCAACAATAGACGTACCCCCAACATCGTGTAGTAGTCACACGTCATCGGGATCAACACGCTGTCGGCCGCGGAGAGCGAATTCACCGTCAGCAAGCCGAAGGACGGCGGGCAATCGATCAGCGTATAGTCGTAATAGTCGCGCAACGGCCCGAGCGCCTGGCGCAGCTTATCCTCCCGCCGCGTCGCCGGTACTAACTGCAGCTCCGCCGCGGCCAGGTGGATGTTGGTCGGCGCCAGATGGAGCTCCGGCTCGACCTCCAACAGCACGTCGGCCAAGCGGCAGCGCCCGAGGAGGACGTGGTAGATCGACTTGTCCAACTCGTAAGGCCTCACCCCACACCCTTCCGTCAGGCTGCCCTGAGGGTCCATGTCCACCATCAGAACCCGCCGCCCCATCTCCACCATTGCTGCGGCCAGCGAGCGTGTTGTCGTGGTCTTCCCGGAACCACCCTTCTGATTCGCGATCGCGATAACCTTCCCCACGGCCTCATTCTCCGACATACGATTGTAAGGCTGTTACCCTGTGCTATTGTAAGCAGGGAGAGCAGGCCTGTCAAGCCATTGCTCGGGGGTTCTTGGCTTGTTTTCCAACCTTCTCATCGCCCGTTTCTCATCTTGCGCCGCCCATGGTGCGATGATACAATGCAGGCGCCCCGGCGGTAACCTTACATATGGTCCGTCGCCTGGCATCCGGTTTGCCCCGCGTCAGAGAAAGGAGCGCCCAGTCGATGCCCACCCACACGCGCGTAGTGCTTGCTTTCCTGCTTTCCATACTCGTCATCACCGGCTCGTTCACGGCGGGGTTCGTCGCCGCCGGCAATTCCCTGGCCGTCGCCCAGCCAACTAGCGGCCCGGCCGAGATTCCCACGCCCGGTTCAACGGTGACGTTCGAGGACAGGTTCGCGCTCCTCGACGAGGCCGTCAAGCTGGTCGAAAAGGAATACTACGACGGCGATGTTCTCGATACCGAGGAGCCGGTCTACGGCGCAATCAGGGGGATGCTCGACTCGCTGGGCGATCCGTACACGAACTTCGCCACCCCTCGCCAGGCGGAGATGCAGCAAGAGGACCTCTCGGGCAGGTTCGAGGGGATCGGCGCCGAAGTGGAGATGAAGGACGGCAAACTCATCATTGTCTCGCCGATGCGTGACTCGCCGGCCGAACAGGCGGGATTGCGGCCCGGCGATAACGTGTCGCACGTCGACGGCAAACCGACGGAAGGGCTAGCCGTTACCGACGCCGTGGCGATGATCCGCGGACCCCGCGGCAGCACGGTCGTCCTTACCATCGTGCGTGAGGGCACGCCCGAGCCGTTCGAGGTTACGGTCGCCCGCGACGAGATCAAGGTAACGCACGTGCTCTGGGAGATGCTACCCGACGCGATCGCCTACCTACGAATCACGAGCTTCGGCGACATCAGCAAGGACGTGGAGACGGCCCTGCGAGAGATCAGGGACCAGAAGGCAAACGCCCTCATCCTGGACCTCCGCAACAACCCTGGCGGCTACCTGGAGGTCGCGGTGGATGTGACCAGCCAGTTCCTGGATAGTGGCGTGGTGGTGTACCAGCAGGAGCGCACGGGCGATCGGCAGGCCCATCAGGTCAAATCGGGCGGCCTCTTCAAGGACAAGCCTATGGTCGTCCTCGTCAACGGCGGCAGTGCCAGCGCCTCCGAGATCGTGGCCGGCGCCTTGCAGGACTACGGGCGCGCGAAGTTGGTGGGGGAGAAGACGTTCGGCAAGGGGTCGGTCCAGAAGATCCACACCCTGAGCGACGATTCGAGTCTTCGCATCACCGTGGCCCACTGGCTGACGCCCAACGGGCGAGAGATCCATAACGAGGGCCTGGAACCAGACAGCGTGGTCGCCGGGCCCGACACACCGCCGAGTAGTCAAAGCGAGGACGTTCAACTACAACAGGCGATGGAGGAGTTGAAGCCGAATCGGGTCTGGAGCGCGCCGGTGCAGCCCACGCCGGTCGCGGTCACTGCCCTATCCTAGACGCAGGACGGCGACCGCTGCCTCTCGGGCTGAACTGCAATCGCGCCCCCTGCGGGGCCGGATTAGCCCGGGGCAAGCCTGGCCATAACAAACCAGGCAATTCGGCGAACACGGCGCCGTGGCATTTGCGCGGACGCCGAGGAAAATGTATAATCTGCTATGACCAAAGAGACGGAACGAGTGATCGCGAACAACCGGAAAGCCTACCACGATTACTTCATCGACGAAGTAATGGAGGCGGGCCTAGTGCTCACGGGCACGGAGATAAAATCCGTGCGCGCCGGCCGCGTTAACTTGCGCGACTCCTACGCTCGGGTAGAGGATGGCGAGGTTTGGTTGCTGAACTCGCACATCGCCGCCTACGATCCGGGGACGCGGTACAATCACGACCCCGATCGCCCGCGGAAGCTTCTGCTGCATAGGAATGAGATCCGGCAGCTGGCTCGCAAGGCGAACGAAAAGGGTTTCACGCTCGTTCCGACGAAGCTGTACTTGAAGGACAGCTTCGCCAAGATCGAATTGGCCGTCGCTCGGGGCCGCAAGACCTACGACAAACGGGAGGCCTTGGCCGAGCGAGAAGCGCAACGTGAGATGGAACGCCACGTTGCGCAACGTTAACAGCTGAATAGGACGAGCATCGTTCTCTGGGGATGCTAGGTTTCGACAGGGAATGGTGGCTGCGAGGATTGCAAGCCGAGGTGCCACTAGTCTTCTCGTTAAACAAGTGGCAAGCCAGTAACTGGCAACAATCAGTACGCTCTAGCAGCCTAATTTAGGTCGCTACGTTCACCTCGACCCAACTCCGGCGGGTCGGGAGTGGGCGCTACAAAGTCGGAGTGCGATAGGTAATTTGCTGGTGTAGCCTGTCAAAGACCAATCAGCTGGCGTGAGGCGACTTTGTCGGCGAAGGCGCAGCACGCGACATCAAAACGCCGGCTAAGCTTGTAGCAAATCCCGGGTCGCTTTCTTTGGACGGGGGTTCGATTCCCCCCATCTCCACCATCAACGCCGTCTCGCAAGGGACGGCGCTCGTCGTTTTCAAGGGCTTCACCTGGCCCTACATATGAACTCGCGGTCTCGGAGGCACCCCGGCACCCTCGACCGCGAGAGTGTCACGAAAGTGGCACGGACCCTTTGGGGACTCTCCCACTTGTCAGAGGGCCCCGTCTACGGGTAATTCATTCACGCAGAGACGGTTTCGCTGTCACGAAGGACTTGAGGCTTGTCTGCTCTATTAGTTGGTCCAGCGTCTCTAGGGTAAACACCTTCCCCGCGAACGCCAGCAGGATGCTACGCATATCTTCGCGACGTACTCCAAAACCCCGGCCATCTATGCAGGCAATCAATTCGAAGCCCGATTCACCGCGCCTTATTCTCTCGTCACGCATCTGGGCAAGACGGAGAATTCGCGCAACCTTGTCCCGAGCCGTGCCATCATCGGATGCCATCTTGGCTTCAATTTGCACCTCCGGCCGGTATTCGTCTGGCACGTAGAAATCGGCCGCCTGCGCGTACCCAGGTATTGCACGTCCACGCTGGGTTCTGTAGTAGGATATTTCGAATTCGTCTAGTCGTTTCGCTATTGTGTTCTCCATTATCTCCCCTACCAACTCAGACACCGCATCCCGATGAGTGGCAAAAGGACGGCCTAGATAGCGTTCATACAACAGCATCGCATACGGAACGCGTTGTGATGCCACGTACTCAACCGACTTCAGCCCATGCACCGTGTCGGCCTTGTCAAGCCTATGAACGGTCTCGGAGCTGCGCGCCGGTGCGCCCCGAACGATGTACTTAACCGCAACCGAAACGAGCGCATTGACTCGCTCCAGGGTCTTGCCATTTCCACGGCTAAACAGTTGCGCTAGGTAAGTGGGTCGTTTTCGGCACTGCGCCTCAAGGTTCCTGGCTGCGCCCGTGTCCACGTCACTAGCACCCTCGCTTCGTGCCAATTCAGCCCATTCGGGCGGTGACATGCCGAGTATCGACCGTAACACGATGAGGGCAAGGCTATCCTCTCTGAGGGCTGCCCGCACCTTCGATTCTGTGAGAGCGGTGAACGCAGAAGTATGCCGTTTAAGAACCTCGTAGGCCTCTTCGAAGTTCGCATATTCGACAAAGTTGTTGCCTTTTGGCAGAACGAGAAACTGAGACTGAAGGTCAGCGAAGACTTCATTTACCATCTCCTCAAGATGGTCCGTCAGATACTCCAGTCCTACCTCAAACGGCTTCGTCATAATGTGGCCCCACTCTCCCGTCACTCTCCCTGTTGAGGCAGTAAGGGCATCTGCTCCCTACGCGACGCCCTCGATGGCTCGGCATTTGACCTCACTGGTCCACCGGACATTCGCTTGACCAGGTTGTCGATATGGAATTCATTGTTGACTTCGGTGGCCAGAAAGCGGACGGCGCCCAGTCGTGTAGCGAGCGGCAGGGTCACGTCCCAAGATGGGCGAAGCCGGTTAATGACTATTCTTGCTGTATGCCCAGCCGCAAGGCACCGTATGTCGCCTATCGAGACCCTGACCCCCGCCCTTCTCATCGCCACTATGTCGGCTTCAAGGAGTGACTCAATGCCACGTGTCTCGATCTGTGTTGGACTGACTCGGCACACGAAAACGGAGTCGAGTATGGACGACGACGTTCCGGCTATATGAAGCGATGCGCTCATCTCAGCCGGTGCTGGCAGCGTCGCCGTGCAGTCCATGCCAGCGTCTAGAATGGCTACAACCAGCGGCGCATAGGCCGAAGCATCATTGTGATGATAGGTGAATACAAACGGTGCCCCTGGTCTCAGGGCCGATGCTAGGTGAGCGAAGATATCGGATAGCCCCTGTGTGAAGTGCTCGATGCCGCGACCAAGAGTAACGTTGCCTGTTAACTCACGAGCAGCCCGAGTGCTGTCTCTGTGGAACTGTGGGAGCGTGGGTCCCAGCGCCAGCCTTAGCCACACGTAGCAGAAATCAATCAGTTCTGCATACTGCACGTTGTCGAAGTATGGCGGATCGGTGAAGACGCCATCAAGAAGACCCGCCGACAACGGCAAATCATCCGCTGAACCGCAGAAGAGCAGGGCAGCATCGCGGCCAACGTCCATCGGCCTGTCGGCCAATTCCGCCCCGATGTGCTCCCCGATTATTCGCACTTGCCTCTTGCTGGTTCCATT
>JAJZQK010000146.1 GCA_021847625.1 Chloroflexota bacterium | reverse complement strand
GATCGGGGGGCGGTCCACCGGCTCGCCGCGAAGGGCGGCCTGCACGCGGTCGCGTTTGGTCATCTCCACCATTTCTTCTCACTCCAAAACAGCGGCTGGCGATCGCCAGCCGCTGTTGTCTCGCCCGCGCCGCCGAGTGGCGGCTGGGACTACGACCGTGTCGCCGCGACGGCGACGTCTTCTTCCGGGGAGATTCCCTGCTCGGCCCAGGTTATGAGCCCGGATTCGAGCGGGTTGCCCATGTCCTCGTGCTTCGGCAGCACCCGCAGGGTGAAACCGTACTGGCCCGTGGTGTTGCAGGGGATCTGGCCGACAAACATGAAGGTCCGCTCGGCGTCCTCGCCGGTCCAGTTCATCGGGATGGCCTTGCCGGCCGCGATGTTCTGGTGGGTGTCCAAGGCGCCGTGATAGATCTGTACGGCGACGTCCTCGGGCTGCAGCTCGCCAAGGTAGATGCTGGCGTGCACGGGGACGGAGCTGCCCACCTTGACCTCGGTGTCCAGGTCGGCCCAGACTCGGCTGATGCGCAGGCCCGACCAGGCGCGCTCCACCCGCTTTCGCCAGGCCGCTAGTTCCTTCGCCCGCCGGAGGTCGTCGGCGGCCAGACGCTCGGCCCTGGCGGCGGACGACAGATAGTAGCGCCCGAAGTACTGGCGTACCATGCGGTTGGTGTTGAAGCGCGGGCTGACGGTGCGGATGGAGGCCTTCATGTAGCCGGTCCATCCATGGGGCACGCCGTCCTGGCCGCGGTCGTAGAAGAGGGGCACCGCCTCCTTCTCCAGCAGGTCGTAGACCGCCCTTGACTCTATCTCGTCCTGGTACTCGGGGTCGTCGTAATCCTCGCCGCGGCCGATGCGCCAGCCGAGCCCCGGTTGATAGGCCTCGGGCCACCAGCCGTCGAGGACGCTCATGTTCAGCACGCCGTTAAGGGCGGCCTTCATGCCGCTGGTGCCGCTCGCCTCCTCCGGCCGCCGTGGCGTGTTGAGCCAGATATCGGCGCCCTGGATGAGGTGGCGGCCGATGACCATGTCGTAGTCCTCAAGGAAGACGATGCGCGAGCGGAACTCCTCCCGGCGGCAGAAGTGCATGATCTCCCGCACGATCTCCTTGGCGATGTTGTCCTGGGGATGGGCCTTGCCGGCCAGGATGATCTGCACCGGCCGCTCGCGGTAGTTCAGGATGCGCCAGAGCCTGGCCGGGTCGCGGAAGAGCAACGTGCCGCGCTTGTAGGCGGCCACGCGGCGGGCGAAGCCGATGGTCAGGGCAGCCGGGTCGAGCGCCTCGCCCGCGGCGATGATCTCCGCTTCCGGCGCGCCCCGGCGCTCGAGCTGCTCCTGCAACTGTTTGCGCGCGAACGAAACCAGCTGCTCGCGCTTGCGCTCGTGCGTGCGCCAGAGCTCCTCGTCGGGAATGCGGTCCACGGCCTTCCAGACCCCATCGTCGGAGGGGTCGTCCCGCCATTCGCGCCCCAGGTAGGTGTCGTACAGCCCGCTCACGTCCGGTTGAGCGATCCAGGTCGGGACGTGGACGCCGTTGGTGACGGCGCCGATGGGCACCTCGTGCAGGGGCGCGTTCGGCCAGACGGCCTGCCACATGCGCCGGGAGGTGTCGCGGTGTAGCTCGCTCACCCCGTTGGCGTGGGCCGCCAGGTGCAGGGCGAGGATCGCCATGGAGAAGGGCTCGTTGTAGTCGCTCGCGTTCCGGCGCCCAAGGGCGAGGAACTCGTCGCGGGAGAGGCCGAGCTGCGGATAGTACGCCGAGAAGTAGCGGTCCACGAGGTCCGGCGCAAAGACGTCGATGCCCGCCGGCACCGGCGTGTGGGTGGTGAAGAGATTGCCCGCCTTCGTGGCCTCCCTGGCCTCGCTGAAGGTAAGGCCCTCCCCGACCATCAGCATCCGGATCCTCTCCAGGGCCAGGAACGCCGAGTGGCCCTCATTCATATGGCAGACGGTCGGCCGCAAGCCGACGGCGTCGAGGGCGCGGATACCGCCGATGCCGAGGAGGATCTCCTGCTTGATGCGCATCTCCCGGTCGCCACCGTAGAGTCGCTTGGCGATATCGCGCTCGACCATCTTGTTGGCAGGGATATTCGTATCCAGCATGTAAAGGGGAATCCGCCCAACCTGGACGCGCCAGATCTGGGCGACGACCTTGCCCTGCGGATAGTCGATGGCAATGGTGATCGGGCTTCCGTTCTGGTCGCGTTCCATGGTGATGGGCAGGTTGGCGAAGTCGTTCTCCGGGTAAAGCTCGCCCTGCCAGCCGTCGGCGTTGAGGTACTGGCGGAAGTAGCCCTCCTCGTATAGCAGGCCGACGCCAACCAGCGGCAAGCCGAGGTCGCTCGCCGACTTCAGGTGATCGCCCGCGAGCATGCCCAGGCCGCCGGAGTAGGTGCGCAGGCACTCGGCGAGGCCGAACTCGGCCGAGAAGTAGCCGATGCACAGGTTATCGGGCCTCTCCTCGGTCCGCGTGAACCAGGTGTGCTCGGGGTGCATATAGGCGTCGAAGTCGTCGCAAACACGCCGGAAATGCGCCATGAAGTCCTCGTCTGCCGCGGCCTCCTCTATCTTCTCCTGCCTGATCGCGCCCAGGAGGAGCACGGGGTTGTGACCCGTCGCCTCCCACAGGTCGCGGTCCAGGCGACGGAAAAGCTCCAAGGTATCGTAATCCCAGCTCCAGCGCAGGTTGTTCGCCAGCTGGCGGAGCCGGACGAGGTTCTCGGGCAGGGCCGGCGTAACAGCGAAACTACGGATTGGATGCATATGAATAGTTCTCCCCTACCGTCTCGAAACGTACCAGGCAGTCGCAGCATTGCCCCTCACAATATCACACGGCAAGTCAGCGATGCAAGGCCCGACTGGCAAGCGATTATGCAATTCTACATCTGATTACGCAGATACACATCCACCGACGCGTTGCGGGCACGCCACGCGGTTGGACAGTCGAGTCAGGAATAGCAGGATTCATACTTGGCATGCCCGCGCAGGGTGCACAAAGGAACTGCCCAGGAGAAGAGCAGCACGGTTGGTCGGAGTTGATTCTGCGCTTGCGATGAGCCTTGGTTCGTGCACTCAGCCACGTCAATATTTAACATAACCGGTCCGCGCTGTCCATAGGCTGCGCCCGCGCCACGCGCCGGCCGGCCCCTTCCCCTGGATGTCGGTCGTTGTGCGCTGAGCCATAGCCCTATCCGCAACTGGTCGGTCCGCGCCTGAGGTTAGCGGCGAGGATTCGATGGGTCTCAGTACGTAGTCCCTGCGGATGAGTTCCTCCCCCCGGAAACACCCTACCCCCACGGCAAGAGGGAATGCGACCTTGTTATACACAATGTTATACATAATGGCGGTGGTCGCAACAACGGTCAAGGGCCAGAAAGTACCAGAAGGCCTCCCATATTGGTTGGGTACCTACGCCCGGGTAGCGGAAATACTGGCCTGCCCACCTGCGTCGGTCGCCCCCGGCCGGAGGGCGGAAGCCCCGCCCTCCGGCCGGGGTGGCCTACGACGCCTTGCGGCCGGCCGGAGGGTACAGCGGCGAGGGGTGCTTGGCCACCATGCGGTGGCCATCCACGTACGAGTTCGGATTGGCGAGCTTGAGCGCCGCCGGGCCCATCCGCCGCAGGTGGGCGATGCCGGCGGGCGAGAGCCAGATGCCACTGCGGAACGTGCGGAACGTCTCGATGGCGACCCGCCCCGGGCTGTAGCCCGTTCCGTAGAGGCCGGTGAGCTGGCGGTAGAACTCCGCCAGCGGTAGCTTCGTGGGGAGCAGCGCGTGCAGCAGGTCGAACAGCTCATAGTTGTCCGTCACCAGCTGGTCGCGGACGCGCTTGTAGAAGACCGTCCCGGGCAGCGGGGTGAGGACGGAGAAGTCCGGCAGGCCTATCTCCCGGGATCTCAGATAGTCGCAGAGGGCCTGGAAGTCGTCGCGGTCCCAATCGGAGTCGACGATGAAGGAACCCATCACCCCCAGGCCCATCCGTCGTATTGCCTCCAGGGCGGCCTCGTTGTTGGCGACGGAGTTATGCTTGTTCACCTCCCGCAGGCCAGCGTCGTCGATCTTCTCCAGCCCCAGCTGGACCCCCTCCAGGCCGACCGCCTGCCAGGCCCTGAGGACCTCGGGGTGGGTGGAGACGACGTCGCTGCGGGCCTGGAAGAGGTAGCAGTGGTGGACGCCGCGGTCGCGCAAGAGATGGGCGATCCGCTCGGCCCGCTCCGGGTCGGCGAGGAAGTTGTCGTCGCTGAACATGATCCGGTGTTCGCGCACCCGCGCGAGCTCCTCGACCACCCGCTCCGGGCTCCGGTAGCGCACGGTGCCCTTGAAGAAGCACCACACCGAGCAGAAATTGCACCGGAAGGGGCAGCCGCGCGAGGTCTCGACCACCGCCATGGGGCGCATGTGAAAGAAGTAGTAGGAGTGCCTGTGCTTGCGCGTCAGGTCGCGGGCCGGGAAGGGGAGGCTGTCCAGATCCTCGACCTGCGGGCGGGGGTCGGTGAGGACCTGCCCCTCCGGGGTGTTCAGGGCCAGGCCCGCCAGCTGCTCCGGTCGCTTCCCCGCTTCGAGGCTAGCGGCCAGCTCGGCTAGCGTCACCTCGCCCTCGCCGATGACGACGGCGTCGACGGCGGGATGGGCGAAGTCGCCGGGGTTGAGGCTGGCGTGGTGCCCACCCACCACCACGTACAGGTTGCCGTCCCCCATCGCCGCTTTGGCCGTGGCCGCCATCTCTAGCGTCTTGTAGACGTCGACCGTGAAAGAACAATGAATCCCCAGCAGGCTGGGGCGGAATGTCGCAAGCGCCGAAACCAGACTCCCCTCGATCCGTAGGTCGAGGAGACGCACGTCGTGTCCCTCCAATCCCCCCGCCACCGTTTCCAGGCCGAGCGGCTCGACCAGCGATAGCCGGCCCACCCCCAGCTCTCGGCCAAAACCGGGCTGCACGAGCAGAATTCGCATCGGGGTCCTTCCTTGTGCCACGTATTTCGCCGCTACTTCTGACCATACCACCTGTTGGCCCCTGAATGCCAGTCGATGACCGCTAATCCAATGTCAACCGCATCTAGCTATGGCCCATTTCGGTCCATGCTATTACGTGGTGGCGGCCGTCCCCCTGGGCCAACGGCCGAGGGAGACGCCGGCCGCTACGTCGGAACTACGGACAAATGGGACACGCGCATTCTAAATTGGCATACGATAAGTGACAGGACTTACGCGGTGGGAGTCGGACTGACCGCAGAGGATAGGGAGAATGCTTGGTTCCTTCCGTCTCCTTCGCGGTCTCCGCGGTGAAACCCCGTCTACCGCGTGAGTCCTGTAAGTGAGGGCGTTCGGGAGAAGAAGCGGCGCTACACGGGCAGATGTTCTGCACAAGGAAGGCAAGATAGTCTGGAAGGTTCGGCCCGTCAGACGATACCGAGGAGGGCAAGCACGAGCGCGATTAGGGTGACCACGAGCAGCAACCAGATCAGACTCATGCCTCCACCCTCCGCGCACAGATTGGCCCCACGCCATCATCACGGAGGGGGACGGCACAACCCGTGCCAGCTCATTCGCCCCACCTGCTTATGGGATGGACGCCGCCGACACCGATTTATCCGCAATCGGCGGCGCCCATCATCATATTCTCGCCGGTCATCCGCAAGGGGGGATGCCGCGCCACGGTGAGACTCGGCGACGCTGGTCTCTCGCGTGGGTCCGTCAGGCCGGGCCGTTCGGCGTCGTCGCCCGCTTCGCCGCGACGAGCGCGGGCTCGGGGCGTCCCCCGGCCGCCACGTCTTCCAGAAAGTACCGGTGCAGCCGCGAGTCCGCGGTCACCTCTGGATGAAAGGCGGTGACGAGGAGGTGGCCCTGGCGGGCGGCGACGATCCGCCCGTCCGCCAGTCTCCCTATCGCTTCCACGCCTGGCCCGATGCGCTCGATTACCGGGGCCCTGATGAAGACGGCCGGGAACGGCGACGGACCCAACACGGGCATCTCAATCTCGGTCTCGAAGCTCTGCAACTGGCGTCCGAAGGCGTTGCGGCGCACGACGATGTTCATCGCCGCGAGCAGCGGTTGATCCAGCCCGCCGATATCCTTGGCAAGGAGAATCAGGCCGGCGCAGGTACCCAGTACCGGCAAACCCTCGTGAATGAGCCCCCGGAGAGGAGCGAGCAGATCGTAGGCCACGAGGAGCTTGCCGATAGTAGTGCTCTCGCCCCCCGGTATGACGAGCGCATCCAGTTCTGTGAGGTGGCCGGGCAGGCGCACTTCCGGCACGTCTGCTCCCAGCCCCCGCAGCATTGCCGCGTGCTCGACGAAGGCGCCCTGCAGGGCGAGCACGCCCACCTTCCGTGGTCCGCCCACGCTCACCACCCCCGCTTGGCCAGCAGCTCCTCGCTCTTGATCGCCGATATCTCCAGGCCCGGCATGGCGCGGCCCAGACCCCTTGAGACTTCCCCGATGAGCCCGGCGTCCTGATAATGGGTGGTGGCCTTGACGATTGCGGCGGCCATGAGGGCGGGGCTCTCTGACTTGAAGATGCCCGAGCCCACGAAGACGCCGTCGGCGCCGAGCTGCATCATCAGCGCGGCATCGGCCGGGGTCGCCACCCCTCCGGCGGCGAAGTTGACCACCGGCAGGTGCCCGGTCTTGGCGACCTCGGTGACGATCTCGTATGGCGCACCCAGACGCTTGGCTTCGGCCATCCACTCCTCGGGCGGCATATTCTGGAGGCGGCGAATGGCGTCCATCACCGTTCGCATATGGCGCACGGCCTCCACGATGTTACCGGTGCCGGCCTCGCCCTTGGTGCGCATCATCGCCGCGCCCTCGCCGATGCGGCGCAGGGCCTCGCCCAGGTCGCGGCAGCCGCAGACGAACGGCACCTTGAAGGCGTGCTTGTTTACGTGGTGTTCCTCGTCGGCGGGTGTGAGCACCTCCGACTCGTCGATGTAATCGACGCCGAGGACCTCCAGTACCTGCGCCTCGACGAAGTGGCCGATGCGGCACTTGGCCATCACCGGGATGCTGACGGCGTCGATAATCTCCATGATCAGGCTGGGGTCGCTCATGCGGGCCACGCCACCGGCGGCACGGATGTCCGACGGCACCCTCTCCAGGGCCATCACGGCCACGGCGCCCGCCTCTTCGGCGATCTTGGCGTGCTCGGCCGTGACCACGTCCATGATCACCCCACCCTTGAGCATTTGGGCCAGCCCCTTCTTGACGGTCCAGGTCGACTCTTGCATTGTAGCCTCCATACGCTTATATTGGCCGCCTTCGCTTTCACGGTCCGCGGTCTTTCAGACGATTGTGCGCGGGGACGGGCGCGGGCCTGCCGGCCCGTGGCCCTCTCGTTTGCCTCGTAGCCGATTGATGGCCCGGCCCACGCGGGCGATACCTTCTTCGATCGCCTCGGGTGGAGACGAGCTGAAGTTAAGACGCACGGTATTGGTCCCTTGTCCGTCGACAAAGAGGACCCCGCCGGGCAGAAAGGCGACGCCCTGGCGGGCGGT
>JAJZQK010000145.1 GCA_021847625.1 Chloroflexota bacterium | reverse complement strand
GGGTCGATCAATTGCCAGGCGAGGTGGCTGTGGTCGAAGTTGAAGCCGAACTCGGGGCGCTCTTCCAGCACCTCCAGGGCCCGCCCCGCCGTCTCCACGTTGTAGGCGATCTCCGTGGGATGCACCTCGTGGGCGAAACGCACCCCCAGGTCGCGCAGGGCGTCCAGGATAGGGTTCCAGCGCTCCGCGAAGAGCTGCCAGCCCCGCTCGTAGGCCTCCTCGTTGGTGGGCGGGAAATTGTACCACTTGTCCCAAACAGACGAACCGGTGAAGCCATTGATCACGGGGACGCCCAGCGCCTCCGCCGCCCGCGCGGCCTTGACGACGCGCTCCGTCCCGTAGCGGATCTTCTCTTCGGCTCCCTGCACGGGCGCCCATTTGTCGGTGGTCCAGTCGTGCGGGCCAAGCACGAGCTGCGCCTCCCGGGCAATGGTCAACGCCGAGATTTCCAGGCCGAACGAACGCACCAGCTGCTTCATCTTGGCTCCCCGGTCCTGGATGACCTCGTCCACGTCCAGGTGAGGATTCCCCTTGAACGCCGGCAACTCGACCATCTGGTAGCCGAGGTCGGCCACGTAGCGCAGCACTTCTGCGAGCGGTCTGTCTAGAAAGAGAGCGGTGAAGATGCCCAGTTTCATCGGCGCTACCCCCTAATCGAAGCTGGCCGGCCCGCGCACCAAAGCCGGCCGCCCTGTAAGGCGAAGGTTGGCTAAACGGCCAATCGCTCCATCGCCGTATTCGCATTATAGCACCATGTCCCACCCCACCATGGCAGGGCGACGGAGCTGGTGGTAGAATAGCGGCGCTTCCCAAGGAGGACTTCTGACGTGTCAGCAGACGGGCAGCGCGGCAACGTCGCCGCCTTCATCCAGAGGAACCTACGTTGGAACTTCATCGCCCTTTCGTGCGACTACGGTTTCTTCGGCCTGGGGCTGACCCTGGCCTCGACCTACACCGTTCTGGCCGCTTTCGCCGAGCGCCTCGGGGCCTCGAACCTACTCATCGGCGCCCTGCCCGCCGTCCAGACGTTGGGCTGGGGCCTGCCGGCCCTCCTGGCTGCCAATTACACCGAACGGCAGGCACGGAAGATGCCGCTCGTGCTCTCCATCACCCTCCTGGAGCGGGTGCCTTACCTCCTTATCGGCCTGGCGGCCCTAATGCTGGCCGAGAGCCAGCCCGCCCTTGCCCTAGCGCTGACGATTGTCTTCGTCGCCACGATGGCCTTCAGCGGCGGGGTGCTCATGCCAGCCTGGATGGACGTGATCGCGAAGGTCATCCCCATGCATCTGCGCGGCCGCTTCTTCGCCCTGGGCGACGTCCTCTCCGGCCTGATGGGTGTGGGAGGCGCTGCCCTGGTGGGCTACTTCCTCACCAACTACGCGTTCCCGCTCTCCTACGCCCTGTGTTTCTTCGCGGCTGCCGGCGCGGCGGGCATCTCGTTTGTCTTCCTGGCCTCCACGCGCGAGTACGCCGCCCCTCCTACCAAGCCGGCCATCGACTTGGCGACCTACATGCGGCGTCTGCCGGGGCTGCTCAGGACCGATCGTGATTTCACCAACTACATGCTCGCCCGTGCTCTGTCGCTGGGAAGCACCGCGGCCTTCGCCTTCTACACCGTGTACGGCCTCGTCCGCCTACATGCCCAGGAAGAGCAGGTGGCGGCATTCACGCTCTTCCTCCTCCTCTCCGAGGCCAGCAGCACCGTCCTCCTGGGCTGGCTAGCCGACCGATTCGGGCATCGGACGGTGCTGATGCTGGGAGCGGCAGCTGGCATCGTCGGCAATCCGATCGCCATGCTCGCCTGGAGCCCGGAGGTTCTCTACCCCGTGTTCGCCTTGATGGGCACGGCGCGGGCGGCGACGATTGTTGCTCACCAGAGCATAATCCTGGAGTTCGGAGGGGCGGAGGACCGACCAACCTACGTCGGCCTGGCGGGCACGCTGATGGCCCCCGTCGCGCTGGGCGCCCCTCTCCTAGGGGGAGTGCTAGCCGACAACGTCGGCTACGAGGTCGTCTTCGCCACGGCGGCGGCGCTTGCCTTCCTCAATCTGCTCTGCCTGGCCACGCTCGTGCGTGAACCCCGCCGGGTCCAAGCCCAGGCCGGGGAGAAGACCGGTCAGCTAGGCGCGTCGGAGCCGGAGGTATAGACGAGGCCGGCGGCGAGGGCGGCGAAGGCCGCTACCGCCAGGCCGAGGCCCGGGTAACCGAGGGCGGCAAGGCCGATGCCGCCCACGCTCACCCCCAGGGCGTTGCCCAGACTCACGAGCGTGCTGTTGAGCGCCATGGTGGCACCTCGATTGGCCGTCGCCAACCTCAGCAGCAGGGCGATGAGCGTCGAGTTGGTGATGCCACCGAACATGGCGAAGAGCAGGGTGGCAAGGGTAGCCAGGACGAGCGTCGGCATCAGGGGGTTCACGCAAATGAAGGTGCCGGTGAGCAGGCAGCCGAGGGCGCTCAGCCTGCGCGGACCGACCGTGCCGCTCCAACGTCCCCCCGCTATGGTACCGAGAACGAAGGCGACGGCCGTCACGGCGATCAAGGGACCGACCTGCCACGTCGCCAGTCCGAACACCTCCCTGTAGAAGGCGCTAGCATAGGCCAGGAAGCCCATCGTGCACGTCGAGCGGGCGCCGTTGGCCGCCAGCACCAGCAGCAGCTCGGACCTGCCTCGGTGTTCGCGCCAGATAGTGCGAAGGACGCTCCTTAGCGCAACCCGGCTCATTTGGCTCCGCCGGTTTGGCAGCCAGGCCAGGCAGGCCACGGCGACGGACAAGACCACCACGGCGTACCCCGCGACCCCCGCCCGCCAGCCGAGTAGCTGGGCCGCCACCGCCACTATCGGCACGCCGGCAATCCAGGCGACGGCGTCCGCCGCCAGGATGCGCGCGGCGGCTCGGTCGCGCTGCGCGCCGCCATACCAATCGCCGACGATGGCCAGGGTAACCGCCATCACGTAGCCGAAACCGGCGAGCGTCCTGCCCAGGAGAGCCCAGGCGAACGTCGGCGCGAAGGCCAGGGCGAGGCTTGCCACCCCCAGCGCCACCAGGCCGCCGACGACAAAGGTCCTTCTCCCGTACACATCCGAGAGGGTACCCATGACCAGCGCCGCCATGGCCCCGGTGATCATCGAGGCCGTGGCCAGCTGGCCCGCCGCGGCGATGGGAACGCCTAGGCTGTCGGCGATGTCGGGCAGCACGGGGTTGAGCATGGCGTTGTTCAGCGAAGTGGCGAATGCCACGCCGCACAACAGCACCAGCAGCAGCCGCGGGGTGGCCACCTGCGCCAGTTCACCCTGACCGACCATTGCCGGGGAGTTCTCGGCCAAGCGCCTTGCCTCCTTCGTCCAGCGCGAACGCTCATCCTTCGGCCAACCGTGGAACGGTGGTCAGATTATACAGGCCTGCCGAGCGAAAGCAATAGCCAACCAACCGTCGTTCCCATTCGACGCCGCTTGACACACTGGCGGCCAGGGGGCTAGCATACAGTCAGGATCGCGAGCGGAGGAGGCAGAACATGGAGGCTGACCTGCCGGCGGTGCTTCGGCGCTTGGCCGCCGACGGCTATCCGATTACCCAGCAGCGAAAGGCCATCGCCGGTTTAATCATGTCGCAGGAGAAGTGCTTCTCTGCCGACGACCTCTTGGCCGTGGCCCGGGATAGAGGGCTGCACATCGGCCGAGCCACCATCTTCCGCACGCTCGACCTTCTGGCTCGCCTGGGCTACGTCTGCAAGGTCCACGACGGCGAACGGGCCGGTTACACCGTCTGCGGCCCTGGCCACCACCACCATCTGGTGTGCTCGAGCTGCGGCCAGGTCGTCCATCTGGAGGGATGCCCCGTCTCCGGCTACCTGCGTGACGTGGAATCCAGCACCGGATTTGCCGTAGCCGAACACCGCCTCGAGATCGTGGGCGTCTGCCCCCAGTGCCGCGCCGCCAACGAGGCGCAAGGCTAGCGGTCGGCCGGACGGCCATGCCACGCCGACGAGGTCGTGGTCCGGGCAGGCGCTCCTTCTATCTGTAGCACGGGGACTTGTCCCCCGCGGCGTCTCTGTTGCCCTTCCCCTCCCACCGCCGTCACTGCAAACGCGTGGTCCCGCCAATCGCTTACTTCCACGCCGCAGGCGGTTAGCCGAGGCCAATTCTATCGGCGGCCAACGGCGATGGACGGGGAATAGGCCGAGCTAGGTCGAACGCGTGCCCAACCGGACCGCTCGTGATCCGGGCAGGCGCTCGCATAATCCGCTAGACGCTTGGCCGCAGGGGCTACCGGCGGGCGACGGGTCCCATCCCGTCATCCCCGCGGAAGCGGGGATCCATCCGGTATCTGTAGGGGCAAACGGCCGTTTGCCCTCAGGTAAGACGACCCTCACCATGACCCTCGCCCTGAAAGGGCGAGGGGACCCGTGCTCGGCCGCCCGACGGCTCTCTGGCGATAGGATAATCCTTACCACAGCATCAAAGGGCGACCGTCCCGCGTTGCGGGACTTCCTTTTGTCGCCGGTAGCCCCTGCGGCCAGGCAACCGCCCGGTGGCCAACCCGTCGACGGTAGGATACTATGTCGGCTTAACGGAGACGGTGACAGGCGTCCCGGATAACGCGTAGGTATTCGTTGGCCCGGCCCTACTTCAGGGCCTCGACGATCGTTCGCGTGTTGTACCTGATCATGTTCAGGTAGGTGGGGGCGTCTCCCCCTGGCTCGCTGACGGAGTGGGTATAGAGGGGAGGGGCCACCTTTATCCCCGTCTCCCGGGCCAGCTGGTCCGCCAGCTTGGGATTGCTTCCCGTCTCCAGGAAGATCGCCGGGGCGTCGGTCTTCTCGATGGCCGCCACCAGGCGCGCCAGGTCGCCCGCCGTGGGCTCCGTGCCGGTGGTGACGCTGGGGATGATCGAGCCGACGACCGTGAACCCGTAGCGGTCGGCAAAATAGCCAAAGGCCTCGTGGTTGGTCACCAGCAGGCGCCGCTCAGGGGGCAACTGCTCGACCTCTTTGGCGACCCAACGGTCCAGCTCCTCGAGCTGCGCCATGTACGATTCGGCGTTCGCCGCGTACTCCGCCGCCCCCGCGGGGTCGCGCTTGCTCAGGCCGTCGCGGATGTTCTCCACGTAGCGGACGGCGTTGTTGGGGTCGAGCCAGAAATGGGGGTCCGTCTCCTCGCCCTGACCGTGGCTCGCCCCTGGGGACTGTTCGCCGTCCGTCGACTGACGTTCCTGTAGCCCGGCGGACGCGGCGATCACTAGGTGCTCTCCCCCCGCGTTGGCGAGGAGAGAGGAAAGGAACCCTCCCTCGAAGCCCGCGCCGTTGACGACGAGGACGTCGCACTTGGCGACCGTGGCGACGTCGGCCGGCGTAGGCTGGAAGCCATGGGCGTCAACGCCGAGCGGGATGAGCGAATCTACCGTGAGGCGATCACCGGCCACGTTCTGGGCGATGTCGGCCAGGAAGGTCGTCGTGGCGAGCACGTTCAAGGGGGCACCGCCCGCGGCCTTGCCCGGCCCCGGGATGGGTGTTCCGGCCCCTCCCGCCGCCAACGAGCAGCCGCTCAGCAGGGCGACCACGGCGACGACGGCCAGGCAGGCAAACCATTTGCGAATGGCAAGCACGGGCGTTCCTCCCGGGCGCAGCCCCTACAAGCTCGCACCATCGGTGTTACAAGCAAATGATACCATGTCTCATCCGACACGTCAACCGCTCGTCTCGATTGGGCCTAAGCCGGCCGGGTTGACATGCGCTATGCCCACGCTTAGAATCGTACTAGATGGTACTCGGTATCATCCGTCCGGAGATGCGCCGCCTACCAGCCACGGGGGCCGGCGGGCAGGAGCAAGCCGGCGCCGTCTTCAGCCAAGGTTGATGGCCACGGCTGCGAGGGACTCCCGGACCACGGACCCGCCCTTGGCGAGGGCAAGCCCAAGGAAGGTGCTCGATGCAGGCAGAGACAACGACCCTCGAGGTGAGGGGCTTCACCGTCGGCTACGACGACCGGCTCGCCGTTGACGGCGTTACGATGGCCGTGCCGGCCGGGAAACGAGTTGCCGTCGTCGGCCCAAACGGCGCCGGCAAGTCGACGCTCTTCAAGGGCATGCTCGGTCTGATCCCCGTCCGCGGCGGGCAGGCTCTGTTCGGCGGCCAGGCGATGGCGCGGAGGCTTCGCCAGGTGGCCTACATCCCCCAGCACGAGGACATCGACTGGCGATTCCCGGTCACCGTGATGGACGTCGTGCTGATGGGTCGCTATGGCCACCTCGGTTGGTTCCGGCGCCCGGGACCGAAGGACCGCCAGATCGCCAAAGGACTGCTCGCCGAGATGGGCATCGCGCACCTGGCGGATCGCCCCATCGCCGACCTCTCGGGTGGGCAGCAGCAACGCGTCTTTCTGGCCCGGGCGCTGGCGCAGGAGCCTCGCCTTCTGCTCCTCGACGAGCCATTCGCCGGCATCGACGCGCCGACGCAGGAAGCTACCCTGCAATTGATCGACCGTCTCGCCGTGCAAGGGGTGACGGCCCTCGTCTCTACCCACGACCTCGAGCTGGCGGCGGCGCGCTTCGACCTCCTCCTCCTGCTCAATCGCCAGCTCGTGGCCTACGGTCCGCCGGCCGCGGTGCTCAACCGCGCCTCGCTCGCCAAGGTCTTCGGGGCGCCGTCGTTTTTCTTCGACGAGGGCCAGCGCTATTTCGCCATCACCAACAGATGCTGCCCCGCCGAGGGCTCCTCGGACGTACCGGGCAACGGGCCGAACGGCCAACTGGGAAACGAGGCCTAGATATGGAGGGGCTGCTCGACCTGCTGCTTGGACCGTTCAGCTATGCCTTTATGCAGCGGGGCTTCCTGGCCGCTCTCATCGTCGGCGTCATCTGCGCCGTGATCGGCTGCTACGTCGTATTACGGGGGATGGCCTTTCTGGGCGATGCCCTGGCCCACGCGGTGTTGCCAGGCGTGGCCGTGGCCTATCTGCTGCGGGTCGACCTCCTCGCGGGGGCCCTCGTGGCGGCGGTAGCGGTGGCCTTCGGCATCGGCTTCTTCTCCGAGCGCGGTAAGCTGCGAGAAGACACGGCCATCGGCATCCTCTTCGCGGGGGCTTTGGCCCTCGGCGTGGCCTTGATGAGCACGATCAGGACCTACAGCACCGACCTCACCCACGTCTTGTTCGGCGACGTCCTCGGCGTGGCCGAACGTGACCTATGGCTGACCGGCGGGTTGGGTATCGTCGCCCTGGGCACCGTAGCCCTTCTCTACAAGGAGTTCCTCATTACCTTTTTCGACCCGGTGCTCGGCCGGACGCTCCTCCTGCCGGTGAACAGGTTACGCAACCTCATGCTCCTGCTCCTGGCTCTGACGATCGTCATGTCGCTGCAGACGGTGGGGGTGGGCCTAGTCGTCGCGATGCTGGTGACACCGGCGGCCACAGCTCAGTTGCTTACCAGGCGCCTGCCGACCATGATGCTCATAGCGGCAGTCGTCGGCGCTACCTCGGCCATGAGCGGGCTCTACCT
>JAJZQK010000144.1 GCA_021847625.1 Chloroflexota bacterium | reverse complement strand
GGGATGACGATGGCCGGTGCCATATGATGGCCTGCGACCATGGCACGAACAGTGGCCAGGGACGAGGGGGGGCGACCGCCCCGCGTTGCGGGACTTCCTCCGGTCACCGGTAGCCCCTACGGCCAAGCAATCGCTTGCGCCAATACCATTTGGGCAGGCATAGGACGTCCCTCTCACTTGGTTGACGGCCGTCGCTCGCCTCACGCCCCCTCGCCTGCCTCCCGTTCGCGCTCCCCTCACCTGCCGGCGGGTTGTGCCGGCAGGCGGGCATGGTACAATACGGCAAGCGCAAGGCCCGGCCCGGGCACTGCCTTATCCGAGGGGGGACACGCGATGATCTTCAGTAACCTCTGGCGCCGCCGCACGCGCACGCTGCTGACGATGCTCGGCATCGCCGTCGGCGTGGCGGCCGTCGTCGCCCTCTCGGCCTTCGGCGAGGGCATGGCCGACGGCTTCTCGGGGACCCTCTCCGTGGCCGACGCCGACCTCATGGTGGTGCAGAAGGACGCCGTCATGGGCCTCATCAGCGTCGTCGACGACCAAGTCGGGGTAAGCCTCAAGCAGATGCCTGGGGTGACGGAGGTCACCGGCACGGTGACGGGCGTCCTCCAGATGGAGGACACCCCCTACTTCGTCGTCAAGGGCGAGGACGCGCGCGGCTTCGCCATCCGCCATTACCGCATCATCGCCGGCCAGCCGCTGTCCGGCCGCCGCCAGCTACTGCTGGGGTCGAGCACGGCCGAGAACTACAAGAAAGAGGTCGGCGACACCTTCCGCATCTACGACCGCTCCTACGACATCGTCGGCATCTACGAAACGGGCGTCTCCTTCGAGGACAACGGCGCGGTGATGACCCTGGAGGACGCTCAGCGGGCCTTCGACAAGCGCAACCAGGTCAGCTACTACGGCGTCCAGGTCGCCGACAAGCGGCGCATCGACGAGATCAAGCAGCAAATCGAGACGACGTACCCCGAGCTGGCCGCCACCCGCGCGGGCGAGCGCACGCAGCAGAGCGAGGTCATGGACATGACGCGCTCGTTCGGCTGGTTCCTCGGCATCTTCGCCGTCCTCGTCGGCGGCCTGGGCATGATGAACACCACCCTGATGAGCGTTTTCGAGCGCACGCGCGAGATTGGCGTGCTGCGGGCCGTCGGCTGGCGGCGGCGACGCGTCATCGGCCTTCTGTTCGGCGAGTCGCTCGTCCTCGCCCTGGGCGGCGGCGTCCTTGGCCTCGCCCTGGGCGTGGGCCTCGTCGAGCTCACGCGCCTCTCGCCGTCGGTGTCGTCGATGGTCGGCCACAGCCTCTCCCCCGCGCTGTTCGTGCAGGCGCTGGTCATCGCCCTCCTGCTCGGCACCATCGGGGGAATCTACCCCGCCTGGCGGGCCTCGCGCCTGGAGCCGGTGGAGGCCATGCGCTACGAGAGCGGGGCGGGCGGCAACCTGGGCGGCAAGACGCGGGCGCTGGCCCGCCTCTTCGGGGGCACGGCGCTGCGCAACCTCTGGCGGCGGCCGACGCGCACCTTCGTCACGGTGGCCGGCGTCGGCATCGGCGTGGGCTTCATCGTCGCCCTCATGGCCATGGCCGACGGGTTCGTGGTTATGTACAGCAAGTTCCTCAACACCGGCCAGATGGACCTAATGGCGCAGCAGGCGGATGCCTCGGAGGTCACGGTCTCGACCGTCGACGAGCGGGTCGCCGACCTGATCGCCCGCCGGCCGGAGGTGAAGTCGGTCGCCAAGCAGGTGTTCGGCATGACCGCCGCCCCCGGGCTGCCGTACTTCTTCGTCTTCGGCATTGACCCGAACGAGGATTACGCCGAGGGCTACCGCCTGACGGATGGGCGGATGCTGGAACGGCCCCGGGAGATTCTCCTCGGGCGCTTCGCGGCCAACGGTCTGAAGAAGACAGTGGGCGACACGCTCCAACTGAGCGGCTCCCGCTATCGGATAGTGGGCATCTACGAGAACGGCTCGGTCTACGAGGACGCCGGGGGCACGATGTCGCTGACCGACGCCCAGCAGATGCTCGGCCGGCCGCGGCAGATGTCGTTCATCGGCATCACGCTGAACGACGCCGGCCGCGCCGACGAGATAGCAAGGCAGATGGAGGCCGACTTCCCCGAGCTCGCCGTCGTCCCCATGAGCTCGCTCGGCGACAGGCTGCAGGAGATGCGGATCATGGAGGCGTCGATCAACGCCCTCGTGCTAATCACGTTGATCGTCGGCGGCATCGTGATGATGAACGCGATGCTGATGAGCGTGTTCGAGCGGACGCAGGAGGTGGGCGTGCTGCGGGCGCTGGGCTGGCGGCGGCGGCGCATCCTCGGCATGGTGCTGGTCGAGTCGGTGGCCCTGAGCCTCATCAGCGCCGTGCTCGGCACGGGGCTGGGCGTCGGTCTGAACTACCTATTGCTGCTGGAGCCGACCTTCGGCTACATGCTCGCGCCTGCCTTCTCCCCGCGCCTCTTCGCCGAGGTGCTGGTGTTGGCCCTCGCGCTGGGCACGCTGGGCGGCCTCTACCCCGCCTGGCGCGCCACCAACCTGCGCCCGGTAGAAGCCCTGCGCTACGAGTAGCGCATACCATGTCTCCGGTCTGCCGTAGCCCAATGTACCACAGGAACGGAAACGGGCGGCAGGGGCTTGTCCCCTGCCCTACGGGCTGCAACGACGCCTTTCCTCGCACACGTAGGGCAGGCCCTTATTCCCCTGATAATAGCCGGTCCTGCCACAATACGTAGGGGCGGACGGCTCTGTCCGCCCGGGCGAGTCCGCCTGAGAGGTTGTGATTTAGATGATTCCCCGTTTTGTCCGCCTTCTCCACAAAAGCCCACCAAAATGACGCTCATGGGGTTTGCCGGCGCTAAAGCGTGTTACAATTGACTGGAGAACAGGAGTTGCTGTCGCGAACCTGGAGAGCGGCCGTGTACGGCGTCCCGCGCATCCATTCGAACACCTCCCAATCACAAGGCACGGCCGCCCTGGCCCCCCTCCGGGCCCCGTTTGGACGGCACACGGAGCCGGCAAGGCTTCCGACGTGTCCCGCCATTTCCCGCGGCCCGGCGAGCCAGCCCCTCTGGCAGCCACCAAGGCGCACTGCAAGGAACCGCCTACAACCGTTGCCCCCTGCTTGCCCAGATTCAGCACTATTCCAGCCGTTCTTCCAACGAGAAAGGGGAGATAAATGAGAGTTCATCTGGTCGCACCGTCCCGGGAGGAGCCCTTCGGGGCGCGGCCCGGGGTCTTCCTGGCGCCGCCGTTGGCGCTGGCCGCCCTCGCCTCCGTCACCCCGCCCGAGATGGAGGTCACGCTCAGCGATGAGAATCTCGGCCCCATTGACTTCGACCAGCCCGCCGACCTGGTGGGCATCACGTCGACAACGCAGACGGCCAACCACGCCTACCGGGCGGCGGATACCTTCCGGGCGCGGGGGCTGCCGGTGGTGCTGGGCGGCATCCACCCCAGCGCCCTGCCGGAAGAGGCCGTCCAGCACGCCGACGCGGTGGTGGTGGGGGAGGGGGAGGATATCTGGCCCCAGGTGCTGGCGGACTCCCAAGAGGGGAAGTTGAAGCCGCTGTACCGCGCCGAGACCCGGCCCGACCTGGCCCGCCTGCCCGCCCCCCGGCGCGACATCTTCCAGCGCCGGCACTACCTCTGCCCCGACACGGTCTACACCGCCCGCGGCTGCCCCTACGGCTGCTCTTTCTGCTCGGTGACCTCCTTCTTCGGCGGCACTTATCGCTGGCGGCCGGTGGAAGAAGTGGCGAAGGAAATCCAGGGGCTGCAGGGCCGCCGGATGTTCCTGTTGGTCGACGACAACGTGATCGGCCATCCCGGCCACTCCCGCGACCTCTTTCGCGTTCTGGCGGCATGCAAGGTGCCCTGGATCGGCCAGGCCTCGCTGACGATCGCCCGCGACGAGAGCCTGTTGGCGATGGCCTTCGAGGCGGGCTGCCGGGCCCTCTTCCTCGGCATCGAGTCGATCTCCCCCGAGAGCCTGCGCTCGGTGCACAAACGGCACAACGCCGTGGAAGAGTACGAGCAGGCCATCCGCCGCATCCAGTCGCACGGCATCAGCATCTACGGCGCCTTCATCTTCGGGCTCGACCACGACACCGAGGACACCTTCGTGGAGACGGTCCGCTTCGCACGGCGGACCCGCCTGGAGGTAGCCCAGTTCAGCATCCTCACGCCCTACCCAGGCACGGTGGCCATGGCCACCATGGAGCGGGATGGGCGGCTCCTCACCAAGAACTGGGACGACTACCGGGAGGACCGCGTCGTCTTCCAGCCCAAGCTTGTATCGCCCCAACGGCTACAGGAGGGCCACGACTGGGCCTGGCGAGAGTTCTACAGCCTAGGCTCCATCTTCCAACGCGTGGGGCCTTTCCACACCTACAGCCCTCTTCTCTGGGCCGTGAACTTCATGTATCGCAGCGACCCCGTCTCCAAGGCCTTCTTCAACCGCATGTCGTCCTGGGCCTCCTCCTTCCTGTAGGGCTCCCGCCCGGCGCCATCGCCCTCGCCAGGGCCGTGGGCGATGGCGAATGCCGTCCACCCCTCTGGGCGCTCGTGGCATGGATGTTGCATCCCTTAACACCGGGCCGAGAGTGACAGCGTCAGCTGCACTTCTCCGACCGCCTCCGTCCCGTGGAAGGTTGAGGCGGTCGGACGCCTGGATCGAGGTACGAGCGTGTTATGAGTGTGAACGGGACGGGGCAAGCGGAGGCTCAGGGGTTAACGGCGGCAGAGGCAGCGAAGCGGCTCCAGCAGTACGGCCCGAACGAGGTACCCGAACGCCGCGAGAACCCGTGGCTGTCGTTCTTGCGCAAGTTCTGGGCGCCGGTCCCCTGGATGCTGGAGGCCGCCATAGTCCTGACCCTCGTTCTGGGTAGGCAAGCCGACGCCGTGATCATCTTCTTCTTGCTCGTCTTCAACGCGGTATTGAGTTTCGTGCAGGAAAGCCGAGCCGAGAACGCGCTGGCGCTGCTACGCCAGCATCTGGCGATCAACACGCGGGTGAGGCGCGACGGCGAGTGGCAGCTCCTGCCCGCGCGCGAACTGGTGCCGGGTGACGTGATCCACGTGCGCGTGGGCGACATCGTGCCCGCCGACGTTCGCGTGCTCGACGGCGACGTGCAGCTCGATCAGTCGGCGCTGACGGGCGAGTCGCTGCCCGTGGAAGCCTCGCGGCAAGGGGCCATGTACTCGGGCTCGATCGTTCAGCGCGGTGAGGCCACGGCCGAGGTGGTTGCCACTGGCGGCAAGACGTACTTCGGCAAGACCACTCAACTGGTGCAGTCGGCCAAGACCGTCACTCACCTGGAAACCATCATCTTCAATATCGTGAAGTACCTCCTCGTGATCGACGTTCTGCTGGTGGCCGCGCTCCTCATCTACGTGCCGCTGGTGGGCATCTCCTTGCTGGCGGCCCTGCCGTTTGCGCTGATTCTGCTCGTCGCCTCCGTGCCGGTCGCCCTGCCCGCCACGTTCACCATCGCCCAGGCCCTCGGGTCGCTGGAACTGAGCAGACGAGGGGTGCTGGTGACACGGTTGTCGGCAATCGAGGAGGCGGCCTCCATGGACGCGCTGTGCGTCGACAAGACCGGCACGATTACCTTGAACGAGCTCAGCGTCGGCGCCGTGCGAGCCTATCCGCCGTTCGCACCGGACCAGCCTCTCGAGTTCGCCGCTCTAGCCTCCGATGCCGCGAGCCAGGACGCGATAGACTTGGCGATCCTGCGGGCATCAGCCACACCCACGAGCGTCGCCCCCTATCGGCGGCTATCGTTCACTCCCTTCGATCCGGCGACCAAACGCACCGAGGCGGTAGTGGAGCAAGATGGCACTCGCCTACGAGTGATGAAGGGCCTGCCGCAGGTCCTTACCTCGCTCTCCGCCGCCGTCCCGCCGGAACTGACGAGCGATGTGGCGTCCCTCTCCGCTCAGGGCTACCGGGTCCTCGCCGTAGCAGCCGGGTCCGACGGGTCGTTGCGTTTGGCGGGGCTGATAGCGCTAGTCGACCGGCCTCGGCCCGACTCCGCCGCGCTGGTCTCCACCCTGCGCGACCTCGGCGTCCGCATCCGGATGATCACGGGCGATGCCGCGCCTACCGCCCTGGCCATCGCCCGCCAGGTGGGTATGGATGGGCAGGCCTGCGGACCCCAGGAGATCAAGGGCCAGCACGACGGGCGCTGCACGGTCTTCGCGGGGGTTCTTCCCCAGGATAAGTACGACCTGGTGCGCGCGTTGCAGAGCGCCGGGCACGTGGTAGGCATGACCGGGGACGGCGTGAACGACGCCCCCGCCCTGAAACAGGCCGAAGTCGGCGTCGCCGTGGCCGGCGCAACCGACGTCGCCAAGGCGGCGGCCAGCATGGTGCTCACCGACCCGGGGCTGCTCAATCTCGTCAGCGCCGTTAAGACCAGCCGACAGATCTACCAGCGCATGCTCACCTATACTCTCAACAAGATCATCAAGACCATCCAGGTCGCTCTGTTCCTCACGCTGGCCTTCTTCGTGACCAAGGAATTCGTGATCACGCCTTTCCTGGTCGTGCTGCTACTGTTCGCCAACGACTTCGTCACGATGGCAATCGCCACCGACAACGTCGGCTACTCCGACAAGCCGGACCGCTGGCAGGTTCCGGCCTTGGTGGCGACCTCCGGGCTGCTGGCAATGCTGGTGCTGGCGGAATCGTTCCTCGTCCTCTACCTTGCCGAAGGTGTGTTCCACCTGGCGTTGCCCCAGCTCCAGACCTTGATCTTCGTGATGCTCGTCTTCAGCGGCCAGGCCACGGTCTACCTGGTGCGCCAGCGTCGCCACCTCTGGCAAAGCCGGCCCAGCAGGTGGCTGATTATGGCTACCATCGGGGACCTGATCGTCGTGTCCCTTCTGGCAACGCAAGGGCTGTTGATGACGGCAGTTGGCTGGCAGGCGGTGCTCGCGGTCTTGGGGATTGCCGTTGCCTTCATGTTCCTGATGGATCCCATCAAGGTGATCATCTTCGAGAGATTCGGGCTGGCCTAGGGGTATCATGCATTCTTGCCCTGTGCTATGCTCAGGGCGCACGCCAAGAAGCATATCCGAAGTTATACCGATTGCGAATACTGGTGTCCTACTCGTCGGTGGTTAAGATGTAGCGGGCTCTACCCCAGATAGTGCGTCGTGCGCTCGATCAGCTGGTCCTGCAGCTTGCGGTCGAGGGTGGCGAAGAAGGCGCTGTAGCCGGCCACCTTCACCACCAGGTTGCGGTAGCGCTCCGGATGGGACTGGGCCTCCCGCAGGACGTCCGCCGAGATTACGTTGAACTGCACCTGGAAGCCCTTCAGGTCGACGAACGAGCGGATGAGCGAGGCGAACTTCCGCAAGCGGTCCTCGCCCTCCAGCGCGGAGGGATGGAACTTCAGGTTCAGAATCGTGCCGGTGGTGGCCAGGGCGTGGTCGAGCTTGGCCACGGACTTGAGCACCGCCGTCGGGCCGTTGGCGTCGCTGCC
>JAJZQK010000143.1 GCA_021847625.1 Chloroflexota bacterium | reverse complement strand
TCGCCAGCGCCGAGTCGGTCGTCTCGGCTGAGTAGAAGGGGGCCTCGAAGGGCGCCGACTCCCCGAAGCCGCTGATGCCGTCCCCCGCCAACTCCACGATCAACGACTTGCGCACGGCGAGCGTGCCGCCGCTGATTGTGAAGGGCACCTCGAGGGGAATTGCCGCCAGGAAGATGCGCACGCGGTCGACCCGGAACTCCTCGTGAATAGCGGACGCTCGGCTTGCGGCCAAGGCTACACCTCCGTGATGTCTCCCACGCTGGCCTCGACGAGTCCGGCCAGCGCCGACGGGCTGACGGGGAAGATGTCGAACGGCGACCCCGCCGCCGCGTAGACCGTATCGTAGCGGAAGAGGTGGCGGTCCATCAAGGTAGGGACCTGCTTCCCCTCGCCGTCCTTCACCAGGGGCGGCACGCCGCCGATGGCGAACCCCGTGCGTTCCTTGACGACGCTGCCGCGGGCGATTTCGACTTTCTTCGCGCCGAGCGACTCGGCGACCTTGCCCAGGTCGGCCCGCTTATCGCCCGCCACCAGGGCGAGGACGACCGCCTCGTCGGCGAGGAAGACGAGCGACTTCACGATCGCCCCCACCTCCGTCCCCAGCGCCCGGGCGGCCAATTCTGCCGTGCGCGTATCTTTCTCCAGGTGGACGACGTCAATCCCCAGGCCGGCCTCTGCCAGCAGCCCCTGCACCCTATCCACTGCACCCATAGCCTACCTCTCGTTGACATGAATCACGCGGTGACGCGGGTCGCACCGCGCAAGTCCTGCCAATGATAGCCGAACTTGCGAGGCCCTGTCCACTATCGCTAGTCGCGTTGACATGCAAGCGCGGCCTACGCTATACTTAGTTCGTTCGCAGGGGCGTTTAGCTCAGCTGGTTAGAGCGCACGGCTTACATCCGTGAGGTTCGGGGGTTCGAATCCCTCAACGCCCACCCACCGGCGCCCATCGGGGCGCCCTTTTTTGTTTGCCCATGGACGCATCACCAATTCTCCCTCAACAGTCTGGCCTCTCCCTCTAACGACTGATTGCCGACCCCTTTGGCTCCCGAGGTAGGGATTACGGCTTTCTTGCGCCCGCGCATGGACCCTCGCAGCTCTTGACAAGCGATCTACCGGACATTATCATGTGTTAGAAATAAATAACGTCCAAGGCGGCCGGGATCGGAGGTTGTCGTGGTCCTGCAAAGACTGTTCGTTGGCCTTTCCATATGTGCTGGGTTGTTCGTGACGGTGTTCTTGTTGCTGCAGTCGTACTACGTGGTCATCGCTCTATTGATCGCCGCCCTGATGGTCGGCTACCGCGAGGTGTGGTCATTGCTCAGGTGGCGGAGACTGCCGCCCTTCGACGAGCGCGTGCAGGAGAACATGGCCGGCGCTCTGCGTAACGGGTTCGTCTTCTTCGTGTTAGCCTCGGCTTTCCTGACGGCCCTCTTTGGCCTTGTGTCAGTGCCCGGGTCAGCCGTCGGGTACGTCGTGGGTGGCCTGCTGATCGCGGGCACGGCGGCTTATGCTCTGTCCTACCTTTACTTCGATCGGGTGAAGCTGACATCGAGTGAAAGGGGTCTGCGGATGTTGAAGGCGTTCTTGGCTGTGGCGGGAGGCTCGATCTGTTTGTTCGTAGTGGGCGTCGTTCTCCACAACGCGATCAGTGCGTTGCTGAACGTTGAGGAAGCCGTTTTCTTCTTGCTTGCCGTGATCGTGGCGCCGCTGGCCTTCGCGATTGGCGTCCTGGGAAGCGCGGCACTGTTCGTCAAAGGGCTCTTTAGCCGTGCCGAGCAGTAGGGCCGGGGATCGAATGGCAAGGATCGAACGGGTAATGACCTTGCGACGCACGATTCTCATGTTGGCATCTGTCTGGAGGGTAAGACGGAAACGAATTTGAAGACGCGGATTCGTGAGTTCCGAGCAAGGGAGAATCTCACCCAGGCGCGGCTCGCCGAGATTGTCGGTGTGAGAAGGGAGACGATCATCTTCCTCGAACAAGGCAGGTACAACCCCTCTCTGAGGCTCGCCCACAACGTGGCGAAAGCGTTGAACGCCACGATCGACGAACTCTTCAGCTTCGCGGATGAAGAGTGAGCCAAGAACGTGGGAAGACAAGTCCTGGCCGCCGAGCGCATTTTGCCGCTAGAACGCCTGACACGGTGACCACTAGATGGTCCCAGGGCTCTCTCGCGCTCCCAGCGCTGACTTTTCGGGCCCCAGTCTCGCATTGTCCTCACCTTCGCCCAGAGTCAGAGTGGTGTCGAGGGGCTTAGCACGCGACCCCACCCAGCAGAGATGGCACGAGCTGCCCACACTCTCTAGGGCGTCCTAGCGGCGCGTACGTCCGTTGCACGCGCTTGCCAGCACAGGTTAGGGGCTGAACTACCCTGCTGACCGATGATCCGACTAGGGGCTGCACGGCTCTGCGTCCTTATCGGGGAAATGATGGCTACCGCCTGCTACGGCGGGCAAGCTTAGGCGCCCTACGGGCTGGCCTTATCGGTATCGGCCCAGCCCACAGTGTCGAGTTTTCCCCGTCAAGGACGATGACCATTGCGGCGGGTCTATTGATATCACAGCGAGGGAGTGCTAGTATTGCCCCACGGCCTTCAAGCAATACCGTGTCCGCGGCTGGCCACGATCATCAAGTGACAGAGGACTCCCTCATGTACAAGACCGAACGCACATTGCAGGGCAACTTCCTTTCTGAATGGCAAAGATACGAACGAGTGCCAGTGTTTGGGGACAAGTTCTCTCGTGGTTTGGTATCGATTCACTTTGACCACGCTGAGCGACTGTACGCTGATTGGCCAACTCCAACATGTATTATCTCTGATGGTCCCTACGGGGTGAGCGGTTTTCCCGGTGACAACCATAAGGCCGAGTCACTTGCCGGGTGGTATGAGCCGCACATCAGGGCCTGGAGTGACCGTTCTACACCTCAGACAACTCTCTGGTTCTGGAACACCGAACTGGGATGGGCAACGGTACATCCGGTCTTGGTTGCGAACGGCTGGGAGTACCGCTGCTGCAATATCTGGGACAAAGGCCTGGGGCATGTGGCGGGTAATGCGAACAGCAAGACGCTACGCAAGTTCCCCGTCGTTACTGAGGTATGCGTACACTACGTAAAGGCGGCGATGTTTCAAGTGGGGAGCCGATCGTTGAGCATGCAAGAGTGGCTTCGTCACGAGTGGAAACGAACCAAGTTGCCATTCCGGCTAGCGAACGAGGCATGTGGTGTGCTGAACGCCGCAACCCGGAAGTACCTCACGGCGGATCATCTCTGGTATTACCCACCGGTAGACGCCTTCTCAAGGCTCGCCGAGTATGCGAACAAGCACGGACACCCGGCAGGTCGGCCGTATTTCAGTATGGACGGAAGGAGCCCCATTCCAGATGAAGTGTGGGCCACGCTGCGGGCCAAATTCCACTGCAGCGTAGGCGTGACCAACGTCTGGCGTGAACCGCAAGTCGGTGGGTCGGAGCGTGTCCAGGGAAAGCGGAATGGAATGAGATACAAGTTCAGCAGCCTGCATGGCAGTCAGAAACCTCTTAAGTTCATCGACTTGGTGGTCCGTGCTTCTACGGATGAGGGTGATGTCGTCTGGGAACCCTTCGGCGGCCTGTGCCCGGGAGCTGTTGTCTCCTTCCGTTCTGACCGCCGGTACTGCGGAGCAGAGATCATCCCGGAGTTCTACGCTGCAGCAGTGGAGAGGTTGATGCGGTCATGAAGGAGCAAGACCTGCCGGCGGCCCCATCAAGAGAATTGCCGGGGCCAGAGTATGAACATCACCAGCTCTACCAGAATACGCGAGAGGCCATCGCGTCGTTGCCAATCTACTTCAGGACGGAGACCCATATCTCGGGGATTATGGCAACGGATCTGCACACGCTCAACACTGTGCTCGGCGCGACGATTGAGGATCAAGTCGTCCGGACCCTGAATTTGCTGCGGAATACGTGGGACCCGGACGAGAAGTATGCACTCTATAGTTTCGTTCGGCAACCGCAGAGCTTTCCCGACGTCCTGTTGCGCAAGACCTCAACCGACGAGGTGCTATTGGGCATAGAACTAAAAGGATGGTATCTGCTAGCAAAGGAGACTGAACCGAGTTTGCGGTTTCAGACCACCGCCGCTGCATGCGCTAAGCAGGACTTGATCGTCGTCGTTCCGTGGGTATTGGGAAACGTGATCAGTGGCTCGCCAGTTTTGTTCGAGGCGTTCATCGAATCGGCAAGGTATGCGGCCGAATATCGTAACTACCACTGGAAGCATATCCGCCAAACCGCCAATGACACAGGAATTGACATTCCCGAAGGGGTCAGCCCCTACCCTTCACGGACTGAGCACATTCTCGATAGGCCTCGTTACGACGGTGGCGGCAACTTCGGCCGATTAGCCCGCACCGGCATAATGGACTCTTACATTCAGAAACTTGAGAATGTACAACTGTGTGGTATCAAGACGGTCTACTGGCAGAGGTTCTTGAAGGCTTTTCAAGAGAGCACTAGTGATGACGCGGCTCGTAGAGCACTCGAACGCTTGAAGGAACGTGTGCAACAGGCCACTGACATTCCGTCATCGAGGGCTCAGTCTGCACTTACTATTGTAGCAGAGCTTGAGAGGCTGCTAGATATGGCTGGATAAGACCGTCGGCCCCGCCGCCTCGACGTGGGCGATGATCTCTGAGTCGGTGTAGGCCGAGCCGAGCATCGCCAGATGGCCCTGCACCAGCAGGGCGATGCCCGTCTCGTTGCGGTCGACCCCCGCCAGGTCTATACCCAGACAGGGGGCGGAGTGAACTGCGTAAAAGACCACCTGTGGGTTCCGTTCCAGAGTGCACGGGGAAGGGCGCACCGGCGGTCATTGTAGCATACAGGCTGCCGGCGTGTTCTTGGTGGGCATTGTCTGGCGCAGGGAGGGCGCTGGTTTCGCGGCTTCTAGCGCCCTTCGGCCGGCGGCGCAAGGCCCTACCCGACCTTCGCCCGGAGGGCGGCGACGAGGCCGAAGCAGCCGGCCAGCATCATGTCGCCGTATGGCACGGCGAAGTGGTAGCCGAGGTTGGCGGCGAGGCCGCGGTTGGGGCCGGTCACGGCGACGTAGGCGAAGCCTTCGCTCGGTTGGAACGAGGGCGCGTAGCAGCTGCCGTGGCCGCCGTCGTCGAATACCTCGCCCTCCCGCACTTCGCCGCGCCGCAGACGGGATACGTAATCGGCGAGCTTGGCGGAGGTTAGGGCGCCGGTGTGGTGTTCGAGCAGACCCTCGACGCGACTTCCCCGCAGCAGGGCGACCACGGTATGGGCGTTGCCGACGTTGACGACGGTGAGCCCCTCGTCACGATGCCCGGCGACCTCCTCGTCGGCCAGCGCCCCCCAGATGGCCGCGGCGCCCGTGTCCATGACGTAGGCGCCAGGTACGTCCTCCCGCACGGCCCGCATCCTGGTCAGGTAAGAGGGCGGCTCGGCATAGATGAGGTTCTTGATGTCGCCGCCCTCCGCGACGAAGCGGCGCCAGTGCTCGAAGCGGAACAGCCGGTTGCTCATGTGGGGCGCGTAGCCGTGGTCCTGCACGGCGACGGCGACTGTCGCCGGCAGCGCGACGCCGAATGGCGCCAGCGCCGCGCCCAGGGCGGGCAGGTCGACGTCGCGCATCGTCACCGACTCCGTGCCCGCCGGCTGGCTGTCGACGATTTTGACGCCCATCGCCCGCACGCGCGCAGGGTCGTCGTAGAGGGTGGCGGCGGCCGCCGGGGTGGCATAGACGTCCAGGCCGGCCTCCAGGTGCGCCCGGACGGCGCCGCTCACCGCTCCCCCGCCCATGACGTGTCCCACGAGGAACAGCGGCCGTCCGCGGGAGGTGGCTTCGGCCACCTTCCCGGCGAGGATGACCGTCGGCGAGGGGAGGATGAGCTGGACGCAGTTCTCGATAGGGATGCCTTCCCGATAGAGGAGGATATCCTGGGTGCCGGCGCCCACGTCGATGGCGAGGATGGCCGAGGTGTCGGGGACTTCTCCCGATCCGCCGCCGACGGGTGGGAAGATGCCGACGCGGTCGCCTTCCTGCAAGACGCGCTGCGGCTCGACGACCCGTCCGTTTACGAAGGTTTGCCGCACCTCCTCCGCGGGCACGGCCAAGGCGGCGAAGAGGTCGGCCACGGTGGCGCCTTCCGGGAGGGCTAGGCGAGTGCCTTCCCCCGTTTTCACCCCCGGCAAGTATTCTCGCAGCGACGCGAAGAGCCTGACCTCAACCTCCATCCCGCACCTCGTCTATCGGCGGTTCGTGAGCCGCCGGCCTATTCGTCGTCTAGAGGACGACCCTCACCCTGTCCCTCTCCCTGAAAGGGAGAGGGGACCGCAGACTGCCGGCCGAACGTTGGGTGGGCCACGGTTTCCAGAAAGACCAGATTTGTAGGGGCGCGGTCGCCGCGCCCGCGGGCCGGGAAACCCGGCCCCTACAGGGGCAGCACGCTGCCGACTCGTACTTTGCGCCTCATGGGTCGCCCGCGCGGCGAGGGACCATTCCTGTCTCTTCGCATATTACACGACGGGCGGCCGTTGCCGCTAGGTCTTCTCGTCGAAGTACCACTTATAGAGCAGCCGCATGCTCGGCGGGAACACGCCCACCCGGTCGCCGTCGGCGACTTGTCTGCTGGGGCGCGACAACTGCCCGTTGACGAAGGCCAGGCCGACGAGCTCGGCGCCGACGCCGAGGGAGCCAACGGCGTCGGCCACCGTGCTCCCTTCCGTGATTTCGACCTCGGCGATGGAGTCCTGATTGTAGGCCGTCTGGCCCGTGTGCTTGCGCAGTTCGCCGTATAGGTGCAGTTCTATCGTACCCATCTTCTACCCATTTCCCTCAAGTGAAGGGGCGCCAACCGACCGTGGTGATGGAAGAGTCCTCTCGCCCTTCCAGGGAGAGGGACAGGGTGAGGGTCGTCCTCCGTGAACGGTCGGAGCGCTGCCATAGAACCCCCGATAACCCGTAGGGGCCGGCGGCTCTGCCGGCCCCGGGCTAGGAGAGCCGCTCCTTCCGGCGCCCGCGGCCGTTGCCAGAATGTCGCCGGACGGCTCTAGTTGGTGCAGGGGAAGGGCCCGGCTCAGCAGCCGGGCCCTGTGCTAGTTGCGGTACACGCCTAGTACTTGTGGACCCAGTCCAGGTCTTCGTCGGGGACGTCCCACACCGTGTTGTGGGGTGGCAGGGCCTCCCGCTTCATGAACTCGGGCATGCGGTCGTCCACGTCGCTGAAGCCGGCCTTGGCGTTGAACTCGCGTTCCCTTCTGAGGCAGGCATAGCCGACGGCGTACACGTCGTCCTTCTTCCAATCGGTGCCTAGGGCCCCCGCGCATTCCTCGACCAGGCCCTCGAAGCCCTCGGCCAGGTCGCCGGTGGCGAAGGTGATGAAGAGGCAGTGGCCGCTGGAGTCGACGAAGGCCGTCGAGGCCTGGAAGTCGCGCGAGAGCGCCGCCTTCTTGGGCACTACCAGGGGATCGGTCTTGCCGC
>JAJZQK010000142.1 GCA_021847625.1 Chloroflexota bacterium | reverse complement strand
CACCGAAAACACCTTCGTGCCCTTGCTCTTCTCCGTGCCGATGTTGGCAAACCACTCGGGTCCCTCCCTGAGAATCGCGGGCACGTTCATCATCGTCTCGACGTTCTGGATCACCGTCGGCTGCCCCCACAGGCCTTTGGAGGGAGGGAAGGGGGGGCGGTAGCGGGGCTCCCCTCGCTTGCGTTCGATGGATTCCATAAGCGCCGATTCCTCGCCGCACACGTAGGCGCCGGCCGCCTCGCGAAGGTGGATGGCGCAGCCGAGGGGCCTCTCGGCCTCGGCGGCGGCGATGGTGCGCTGGAGATGGCCGAGCAGATCGCCATACTCGTCGCGCACGTAAAGGAAGGCATGGCGAGCGCCGACGGCGTGGCAGGCGATGGCGATGCCCTCGACGAGGGTGAAGGGATCGCGCTCGAGGATGTAGCGGTCCTTGAACGTGCCAAGTTCACCTTCGTCCGCGTTGCAGATAACGTAGCGTTCGTCGCCAGGGGATTTCCGCGTCAGCTCCCATTTGAGGCCGGTGGGGAAGCCAGCGCCGCCCCTGCCGCGCAGGCCCGACGCCTTGACCTCGCCGATCACGGCCTCGGGCGTCAGCTCGTTGCGGGCCCTATCGAGCCCTTGGAAGCCCCCCTCGGCCAGCCAGGATGCTATGTCGGTCGGGTCGGTCTTCCCGCAGTTTCGTAGTACTACCCTGTGCTCTGGCATTGGTCTCTCCCGTTTCAGAGGCATGAGCCAAGCACCTGCGCCACCCTCGCGGGTGTCAGGTTGCCATAGCGCTTCTCGTTCACCATCATCGACGGTGCCACATCACAGGCGCCGATACAGTTGACCATTTGCAGCGTGAAGCGCCCGTCCACCGTCGTCTCGCCCGGCCCGATGCCGAGCTCCTCCTTGATCGTACCAAGCACGGTCCGCGAATCGCGATTAGAGCAGGGCAGGCAGCGGCAGACGCGGATCACGTTGCGCCCGAGGGGACTTGGGGAGAGAAAGGCGTAGAAGGTGATAACGCCGTATAGTTCGGAGACCGGCAGACTGATCTGCTCGGCGAGTTGGGCGGTGGTGCCACGGTCGAGCCCGCCGCACCGCCGCTGGACGCTCTTCAAGAGGGAGAGCAGATCGCCGTTCTGCCGGTAGCGTTCCACCAGGTCCGTAAGGGCTGTTGATTCCATTGGGCGACACTCCGCCGGCTGATCAGCCAGCTACGACTAGGGGGCGGCCATGCTTGACCGTGAACCTCTCGGCTCTTTTGGTCAAGGCTCCCACGGGGCAGACGGAGACGCAGACGTCGCAGTCCGCGCACGCCACGTAAGCCTCGGGGTCGTCCTGGCCGGCCACGACCTTGCATTCGAAGCCTCGATACGCAACGGCGAGTAGACCTGCCTGCTTGATCTCCGCGCAGGCGCGTATACAGCGCCGGCAGAGGACGCACTTGGTGGCGTCGCGCACCACCTGAGGGCCTAGTTCCTCCAGCGTCCGGTAGGGTTTGCGGAGAGTGACAGGGAGGAGGCCGACGCCGAGGTCGGCCGCGATCTGGCGGAGCTCGCAGAGGTTGGCCTTGTCGCACGACCAGCAATAGCCGGCGTGGCTTGCGAGCAGCAATTCGACCGTGACACGGCGCGACTTGAGCACGCGTGGGGAGTGGGTCTGGATGACCATGTTCGGGGCAATCGGCGTGTGGCAGGCCCCCACGAGCGTGCGGGAGCCTTGGACCTCCACGACGCAGAGCCGGCAGGAACCGCTGATGCTGAGCTCGGGATGATAGCAGAGGGTGGGGATGTCCACGCCGTGTTGGCGCGCGAGCTCGAGGATTGTAACGCCGGGCGGTCCTTCGACTTCGACACCGTTCAGAGTAACAGCCAGCACTTTAGCACCCCAGTCTAGAGCGGGTGCCCGGGGTGGGCACCTACGGCGGCCGTACAGCAGTCCCCAGCATTGTGAAAGTTAACACTTAGCATAACGAAACTGGGAACGATTGTCAAGGAAACCGGAGGTTGTTCGTGGACCGACTAGGACCTGTATCTTCGCAGCAACCGCTCGACGCGGGCCAGCAGTTCCGCCGGTGCCACCGGCTTGTCCACGAAGTCGTCGGCCTCCAGCATCAGGCCTTGCTGAACCGAGTAGTTGGTCTCGGGCAACTTCTCCGAGAGACTCGTCAGCATCAGAACCGGTATCTCCTGGTATTCCGGGTTGTTCTTGAGCTCGTCACAGGTCATAAACCCATCTTTGAGAGGCATAATGACGTCGAGGATGATGAGGTCCGGTCTCGTCTCCCGGGCCATCTTCAGTCCCTCGACGCCATTCTGGGCGGTGAAGACCTGATAAGGCTGGCTTTCCAGCACCATGCGAGTTGCTTCCAAGAAATCGGGATCGTCGTCCACCAGCAGGATCTTAGTAGGCTCGGCCATCTCTTTCTCCTTGTCATTTGGCCTGCTTCAAGATCAACCACACAAAGGTAGACTGGCACGCGCGAGTGGCGGGAGCAAAGTACCCACGCCTGCACGCGCACCGAGGTGGCATTGTCTTCGGCGTTCCCTCAGCCTGTCAATCAGCCAGACGTCGGTATGGCCGGCTTGCTCTTGCGGACCAGGTTGGCGATCCGGTTGATCAAATCCACCGGCGCGATCGGTTTCTCGACATAGTCGTCCACGTTGAGTTCGATGCCCGTCTCCAACTGGTACCTGCGGCGGCTGGCCTCCTCCCGGACTGAGGTGAGGACGAGAATCGGCAGCTTGGCCATACGGGGATCTTCCTTCAGCTCGCGCAGGACGGCGAAGCCGTCCTTCTTGGGCATCAGGAGATCGAGTACCAATGCATCCGGTTTGTCCCTTTTGACGCGCTCTAGCCCCTCTTCGCCGTTTACAGCAGTAAGGACCTCGTAATCCTGTGACTCGAGGACAATCTGGATCGCCTGAATGATATCAGGGTCGTCGTCAACCACGAGGATCTTGGCTGTGCCCGGCATGGTGTGACCTCCTTACTAATTCAGCTATCAGAGTAGCGGTCGAGGCAGTAACCCAGCCTTGTCGACGATCGTGCTGACCATATCCTCCCAGCCGACGGCCATGATGTGAATGCCGTGCACGCCGGGGATATCGCGCAGCTGGTCAATTGTCTCTAGACAGATCTTCACCCCCTCTTCTTTGACGTTCTCGGCCTTCTCTAGCCGCGTGACGATCTCGTCGGGCACCGAGACACCCGAAACGTAGTCACGCATATAGCGGGCCATTGCCACGGACTTGACCGGGATGACGCCCGCCAGGATGTGTACCTTCTTGTCGAGCTCGCGCTCCCGCACGTCCCGCATCCAGCGCTCGAATTTGGCGACGTCGAAGACCGCTTGCGTCTGGATGAAGTCGGCCCCCGCTCGGGCCTTCTTGCCCAGGCGGACGACCCGGAATTCATAGGGATCGCCATAGGGGTTGGCCGCCCCGCCCAGGAATAGCGGTGCCTCGCCCGAGAAGTCGTCGCCGCTGGCGAACTTCTTGTTCTCGCGCATGCCGTGGAGGATCTGGATAAGCTGAATAGAGTCCAGGTCGTAGACGTTCTTCGCCTGCGGGTGGTTGCCGAACCTCTGATGGTCTCCGGAGAGGCAGAGGATATTCCTGATGCCGAGGGCCACCGCCCCGAGCACGTCGCTCTGAATGGCGAGGCGATTGCGGTCGCGGCAAGTTATCTGCATCACCGGCTCTACGCCGGCTTGTTGCACGAGGTTGGAGACGGCCAGGCTGCACATACGGGTGATGGCGGTCTGGTTGTCCGTGATGTTCACGGCGTCGACGGCAAGCTTCAGCTGCTCCGCCTTGCGCAGGATTGATTTCACGCCGGTCCCCTTTGGCGGTCCCAATTCCGCCGTGACAGCGAACTTGCCGCTGCCGAGGACCTTTTCCAGATTGCTACCGGATTTCATTCTCGCTATATCCCCTCTATGATGAAGAAGATCTTCTGGGCAGCTCGAAGACAAACCGGCTGCCCCGGGTCTCCCCCGCCGGTTGGACAGGGCTCTCGGCCCAGATTCTACCGCCGTGGGCGGTCACGATCCGTTTGGCAATGGGCAATCCCAGCCCGGTGCCCACGCTGTCGGATACGTTGCTGCCGCGATAGAAATCGTCGAAGACGTGGGGCAAGTCCTCCGCGGGAATGCCTACCCCCGTGTCGACGACCTCGACGCGTATCCATTCGCCGGTGTCTTCCACGGCCAGGGTGACCAGGCCGCCCGGCGGCGTGAACTTGACGGCGTTGCTCAACAGATTCACCAGCACCTGCTGCAACCGGAGAGCCGCCCCCTGGATGCCGGGCAGATCGTCCGGCACGCTGGCCTCCAGGTCAACTCCCTTCTCCTGAGCGGCGGGCCGCACGACGTCGAGGCTGCGGCGCACCACGTTGGTGATGGAGATGATCTCCAGCTCCTTGTACATCTGCCCCGCCTCGAGTCGCGAGACGTCGAGGAAGTTGCTGATTAGGTCCAGAGCCTCCTTGATCCGCTCGCTGCAGCGCAGCAACATCTGATGCTGCTTGTCGGTCAGCGGGCCGGAAAAACCGCCGATCATTACCTGGAGGTAGCTCTCCACGGCGGCGAGCGGGGCCTTGAGATCGTGCGAGGCAATCGACAGGAGATAGGTCAGCCGATGGGTCGTGTCGCGCAGCCGGGTGCCGGCGATGCGCGCCAGCCGATTGGTGACTTCGTATCCCAACGTCGGCCGCTCTCTCAGCAGTTCGCGCAAGGCCTCGCCGTCTATCTGCAGCACCCGACACGGCTCAATGCACACGGCGGAGGCGGTCATTTCGTAGGGCGCCACCACGGCCGACCAGCCAAAGGCCTGGCCCGAGGTCGCCACGTCGACGGTTGCTCGCCGTGTACCCCCGCGGCGACTGAGGACGACGGCCTTCTCCAAGGCCACCTTGCCTTCCAGGACGATGTATAGATCCTTGGCCGGCTCGCCCTCGCTGAATACGATTGCCCCCCCGTCGCAATTCCTCTCGATGCAGATCCCTGCCACTGCCTCCAAGTCGTCCAGCGGCAGGCCGTGGAAAGTGTCGGATCTCTCGAGTGTTGCGGCTAGATCGAGCACCTCGCATCCCTCCCCATAGGGTGCCGTGATCCCTACCTCCTATGGCCGCGGCGCTATCTCCCTCTCGCCGACGATGGTTCGTCGAGCCTCCGGCAGCAGGGGCAACAGGTCGCTTGCCATAACACCTGCCTCGCCGATCCGGCAGGCGGCCAGCTCTCCCGCTCGTCCATGTAAGTATACTGCTGCCGCCGCGCAATGTGCAGCCTCGAGGCCCTGGGCACCCAGCGCCACCAGCGTCCCTGCCAGCACATCGCCGCTGCCGGCCGTGGCCAGACTCGGCGTAGCCACAGGGCTCACGCTTAAGCGGCCGTCAGTCCCGCTAACTACAGTGTAAGCTCCTTTGAGGATGACGACAAGACCCCACCTGGTTGCCGACTCCCGGGCGAACGCGAAGCGGTTCTCCTCCACCTCGCGCACGCTCGTGCCGAGCAGCCGCGACATCTCCCCCGGGTGGGGGGTGATGGCCGCCCGCGGGCCTAGCCCCTGCCACCAATCGCCGCTGCCGGCCAAGACGTTCAGAGCATCGGCGTCGAGGGCCAGGAACCTGATCCCGCGCTTGTCGGCCGCCAGCCGGGCGACTAGTCCACGGACAAAGGCCGCCGTGTCCGGGTGGCGCCCCAGCCCAGGGCCGACGAGCAATGCATCGTAGCCGGCAACGCCCTCAAGGAGCGGCGCGAGCGCTGCCGGCCCTAACACCCCCGCCGACGACTCCGGTAGCGGCAGGAAAGTAGGCTCCGTAACCTTGGCCGCCACCAGCGGTTGAAGGCCGCGGGCCGTGGCCAGCGTAACTAGCCCCGCTCCTGCCCGGTAGGCGGCTTCGCCAGCCAAGGTGGCCGCCCCGATGTAATTCGGCGAGCCGCCGACGATCATGGCCTTTCCGAACGTGCCCTTATGGCCGTAGACCGGCCGGGCGGGCAGGACGTTCGCTATCGCCTCGTCGTCCAGCAGTTCGGCCACGCCGTCGACCTCGGCGCCGGGCGGCAGGCCGATACCCGCCAGGACTAGCCGGCCCGTGAACCGGATTCCCGGCGACACGAAGTGCCCGACCTTGGCGTGGCCCAGCGTCACCGTGACGTCGGCCGCCACTGTGGCCTCGTCCACCTCGCCCGTGTCGCTGTTCAAGCCCGAGGGGACGTCGACGGCTACCACCAACCGCTGCCATCGTTCTTCTCTGGCGACGCCCAGCAGGCCCCTTATCTCGTCGCTCAAGGCCCGCTTCAGGCCGGTGCCGAGCAGCGCGTCTACCACGATGTCGGCTCGCCGCAACTCCGTGCGCAGTTGCTGGCGGTCGGCGTCCGCCTCGGCCACGACCAGGGGCACCCCGGCCGCTTCGGCCAACTCGCGGACCCTGTCGTCGGCCTTCGTCCTGTGCCAGACGTAGACGGCCACGGGCAAGCCCCACTCGGCTAGGCAGCGGGCGACGACCAGCCCATCGCCGCCGTTGTTGCCCGGGCCGACCAGCACGAGCACCCCCCGCTGGCGGCGCTCCGCGAGCCCGGCGACCACTTTGGCTATCGCCGTGCCCGCGTTCTCCATCAGGACGGGGGACGGCACGCCGAGCGCCGCCGCCCGCTCCTCGCAGGTCCGCATCTGGTCAGCCGTTAGGATCTTCGCTGCCATTGTCGCTTACGCTCCCGTGGCCACCACCGAGGCGACGGCGAATTCGCGCGAGTGCGAAATGCTAATCGCAAAGTTGTCGAGACCGAGCTCCCGGGCCCGCGCCTGGGCGCGCCCGTGCAGAAAGACGAGCGGCTTGCCCCGCGGGTCAGGGAGAATCTCCACCTCCCGCCAGCCGATGCCGCGCAGCCCCGTCCCCAGGGCCTTGAGGACGGCCTCCTTGGCCGCAAAACGGCCCGCCAGTTCGGACAGCCGGCCGCGGCAATAGCGAAGCTCCGCGGGGGTATACACCCTCTCGAAAAAGCGTTGGCCGTGCCTCTCCAGCGCTTCGCCCACGCGGTGGATCTCGACGATATCCACCCCCATGCTGAGCTGGCTATCGCTCACGGTCAGACCGCGCCCTCCGCGGGGGCGACCCGCCGGTCGCCGCTACGCATCGCCGGACGCACGCCAATTCTCATTGTAGGCCTTTGCGAGCAAGCAGTTCGTCGGTCGACACCGTGTGCTTGCCGAGGCCAAGTTCCTTCGGCTTCTTGCCGAAGGCAAGGCCCAGGGCCTGCGTGAAGTACAGTACGGGCAGATGGAAATCCTGGCCGAGCTGCGAATTGATCTGCGGCTGCCGCCCGTCGAGGTTGGCCTGGCAGAGCGGGCAGGCGACGACCACGGCGTCGGCCCCCACTTCGACCGCGTTGGCGAGGATTCTCGCGCTCATCTGCAGGGCGAGCTTCGTCTCGGATAGAGACAGGCTGGCGCCACAGCACTCGGTCTTGTACGACCAGTTAAGCGGCTCGGCCCCCGCCATCCGTAGCAGGTGAT
>JAJZQK010000141.1 GCA_021847625.1 Chloroflexota bacterium | reverse complement strand
CATACCCGAAGACGCCGAGCGGGTGAACCCGGGCGACCGAGTGGAGGTCCTGATGCTCGACTGGCCAGAAGACGAGACCCTCTGAGGTCGGCGGCGAAGCTACCCAATTTTCGAGTACCTGCGTGGTGTGGATTGTGTCAGGGGCGGCACCAAGGTACGTGTGGGTGCGTATCTTGTAGTAGAGCCCATTACTACGGGATTATCAAAGGCCAATATGGGGGCGGCGGGGCACTGGGGCTAGCAACGGCTGGGACTTGGCACGCTTGAGGCAAGAATAGCCAAATTCTCTCAGGTAGTGTGCTCCGGACTCTCAAGAACGCGATCAGAATGAGAGTCATCGAGGACTTCCAATCACAGGCAAAGCGCGCACTGGGACAAGGGACTGTGACCTAGGTACCGGAGGCATTTCCAGGCGCTCCCATCCTCGTAACGATGAGCAAATCGGCGAGTCCCTAGGTCACAGTGGAAAAGGGGCTCATAAGCCCTTGGTCAGAGGCTGCTCTCTTGCTCTTGTCATCGGCCGTGCGATCATTGCTGTCAGCGGTTGAGATCGAGATGGATGCCGTGGGCAAGCGTCAGCCAGCGTAGACCGAAGGCCGCATCCTCGACTCGCCGCTGGTCGCCCTGGTGCATGGTGTTTGGGATGCGCTTCGCCGTCGGGGGATGTACACCGCTGCCATCGTCTGTGCAGTATCGCTGACGCAGGGCTCCCAATGAATCTATCTCCCGTAGGTTGTCCACTATCACCGCCACCATACTGCCCGCCGTCTCCCGTGATCCCCGCTCCCAAGTGGCCCGGCGATACCAGCACGCCGCCTAGTGCCAGCGTCCCGGCAGGCCCTGGCCTTCGACGACGACCTCACGCAGGACGTGCCAGAGCCTTCCCTCCAGCAGCTCCACAAGCCGCTCGCGAGGAAGTCCGTTCGGCACACGGTTGCCAGTTTCCCACTGGGATACCGTGGCGTCACTGCCGACACCCACCACCCGGGCGATTATCGTCTGGGTCAAGCCGTGCTCGCGTCTGAACTGCCGGAGGCGCTGGCCGAGGTCGAGCAGGCGACTACGGAACCGGCGGACCTTGGGCCGCCCGTCACCCTGCAGGCCGTTGTCCTCGGGCAGGGGCACGGTGAGGACGAGTTCCCGCTGGGGTTCACGCGGAACTTGGGTGTTGGCGAACGCATGGGCAAGGTGTGTTCGCTAACACCAGCGGGAACTTCGGCGGGAATGGTCAGCGTGTGCTGGGCATCGAAGACCATTGCGACTATGTTCCCCAAGGCTTCGGTTGATCGGATGGCCGCCTGCCAGCAGCAAGATCGAGCAAGAGTGAGAGGATCTGCGCGAGTATCCACCAAAGCATAGGCCCTCCCGCACACGTCGGTTTCGGAGGTGGGCAGGGCATACGCTCCCGAAGGGAGTGACGCAAGCAAGAGGCGACGATTGGACGCGACATAACCGTGCCGTACCGGGTTTCCGCACACTGCGGGCGGGGAGAGGACGCTCTTTGGCCATTGGGCCAGCAGGTCCGGGGCATGAAAGCGCCCGCGCACGCCCCGGTCGTACTCCATAATCCAGACGGGCGCCTCCGCCGCCTGTTCGCCGAGGGCGAACAAGGATGCATCGTCCTCCCGAGGCATGGGGGCCCACCCTGTCCTGACGGCAAGACCAATGGCCGCTTGTCCTGGTTCGGCCGGCACCTGGGTCAGCTGCTGAGGATGGTCTTCTGCCATTGCCAGCCTCCGCTTGATCTTAGAGGTTATCTCAATTTCAATGAGATCGTCCGCACGCCCTACCGGGCAGCCAACGCGAACGCCATCGCCGAGCGCTGGATCCGCCGGGTCCGAGAGGAGTGTCTTGACCACCTGCTTATCGTGTACGAACGTCACCTGCGGCGCGTGCTCGGTGAGTACGGTGGCTTCTTCAACCATCGCCGTCCCCATCAAGGACTCGCTCAGCAGTGTCCTGTACCGCCGCCGGCAGGTTCAGGTTCAGGGCATTGTCATTCATATTCACCTGCACGATGTGCTCGTCGGTATCATTCACGATTACTACCGCGAGGCGGCTTGATCGCTGCGCTTTTGCACACTACGCTCAATTGAGATTGCAGGAACTGGCGCGGGTTCTCTCATACCGGGTTACTTCGTCCTCCTTACCACCATCATGACTGCGGATCTCTCGAAGGCAAGCCTACAGGCTGCAGCAACGACCTTGTTCAACAGAGCTGTTGAAGCGGAGGCGAACGCCGGCTATCAGGTTACGAACGGCAGAGGCTTGTTGCTGGGCCGGTATCTTATGCAGAGATCGCAACGCACGTTCGCCCAGGATGTGGCTGGGCAGAGGGTCACCAAGTCTGGCGATGGCGTCCTTGGTTTCGGGGGCTAGGTCGAGCAGCCGTAGGACCTGGCTGATCCGTGCCCGGGAAACACCCAGCCGACGGGCGAGTTCGGCCTGAGATAAGCGCCCGCCGGCCAACGAATCTTGCCACTCGTTGGCTAGTGTGATAGGGTTTCGGTGCTGCTTTGGAGGCTTCTGCCGAGACTGCGGCTCGGGCGAGGGGGATTCGCTGCCAGGAAGGTGGTAGTCAAGTCCGGAACTGTGTGGTTTTCCTCCCCGTTTGGAGCGCGCGATGACTTCGAGACTGAGCGAAGTTCGGGCTTTCCCCCTCCTCGGGGAGCCAAGAGGGGACGTTCGGTGTCCCCTCTTGGCTCAATACTATGATCCCCGCTGACGCCTCGGCTTAGCCTGGCTAGTTATCGCCGTGATGGCACACCAATGCGCGGATCTTCTCGATCACCATCACTGCGTCATTGTCACCCACCTGCCGTAGTAGCTCGTCCCCAGACTCAGATGGTTGCTGAACCGACAGGATCAATCGGCCGACTAGGGAGTCTGTCAGAAAGACACGGACATCCAGGTGTTGGTAACGAGGTAGTTGATCGGCTTCGCGAGGAAGGTGACCTATGCCAACTTTCTTAAGTTGGTCGCTGATGTCCTGTACGACGTACTTACCCAGTTTGTCCCAACCACAAACGTCCCGCAGCCTTCCCATCGTGACGCGCAGGATTCCACCGTTCGCCTGAATGTCTGTTATTAGCTGCTCAAGCGCCCGCTGTCGTTCGATCGAACCTGCCGTGCTGACCATGTGTAGCACCTCCGCGCATTTTCTCCACGTGTTCATCTTAAGATAATGCTAACATGGCCATAATTATAAGTCAAGGTCTACAACTATTTTCATGCGTATCACCTCCTATTGCAGAACAGGCGCTGGATGCAGCGGTGTCCGCGCTGGAGGAGATGGCCCGCGAATGAATGACGAGATGATGCCCGATGCGCCGGCCCATACGGCCACGCGGCCAGATCGCACGTGTCTCTTTCACATTGCGTCCGGCCAGGCCGGCTATTTCACGACCGAGCAGGCCCGCGCCTGCGGATACAGCTTTGCCCTGCTCTCGCACCGTGTCAAGAGCGGCCGGTTCAGCCGCGTCCGGCGCGGGCTCTACCGCCTCCGCGAGTACCCCTCGTCCCCGCGCGAGGACGTCCTCGCCGCCTGGCTCGCCGTGGGGAAGGATGTCGCGGTCGTCTCTCACGAGAGCGCGCTCCGTAGGGCCGCGGCGTGAGATACGCGACCGCCAGCGCCTTCCGTACGGCCCTTGAGCAGCGGCTCCTGGCGACAGCACGGCAGGGGCGTTCCACTGGTGCGGCTGCGGAAGCTCGTCTCGTTTGAGCGGCTTCTGGCGCGTCTGATGGCCGTGGCGCCGGATCGGTGGATCCTCAAGGGCGCGGTGGCACCGCACTTCCGCGTGGGACCTCAGTTCCGCACGACCAGGGACCCTGAACCTTGGTTGCCACTCGTTCGAGGCTGGTCGGCTCAGATGCGCGCTGCAAGCTACCTTCGGCACGCGTGACAGTCATCCCCTGCCTCGGTGCCACGCTGGGTAGGTCGAGGACCTGCGTGTATCTGGTATAATCGATGGTGCACCACACCGGACGAACAGGTACCGTATGCCATCGCGGAGGCCCTACGATGCCTGTTTGTGACCCGGCAAGGAGATGGGATGCCCGCAAGTGCAAGACTGATAGAGCGCAGCGGGGACCTCAAGCGCGACCTCCTGGAGTTCGCCAAGGGGCCTGAGTTCCGTGGCGCTGTTAAGCAGCCTATCGAGAAACGTTTCGGCAAGGTGCTCGTGGGCAATGAGGCCGAAGTGGGCAACTTCCTGGACGAGTTCGTGCTCCAGCATCGGCTGCCCGACGGTCGCACCGTCGTCGAGCGTTTCGTCGACGCGCATCCAGAGCTACCCGACGACGAGCGGCAAATGCTGCTCGGCTGGCGGGATGTCGTCGAGGGGATCTTCGAGGTCCAGCGACGCGCTGGCGAAGCGCTAATCGTCGACAACCTAATCGACGAGCTATCTTATCGTGTCCGCTCCAACATGGGTCCTCAGGTGTGGTCGCGGACACCGCCGTGCTCATTCTTGATCGCTCGACTGGTGCCAGTCGAGGACGAATGGCTGGTCAGCGGCTACATTTACACGCTGCCCGCGTCGGCGCGCCCTGAAGTGTACAAGGCCGCTGTCGAGGCATCGTCAAAATCCCCGAGGGCTGTCTTCCGCAATCCCGTGAAGCTGGAGCAGGCGTGGAAGGTCCAGCGCGAAGAGCGCGAGCAGTTCATCGCCTTCTTCGGCTCGGACGAGGTTGTGCTGCGAGGGTCGGAGCTGGCGGAGAGGATGCAGGCGTTCCGACATTATCAGGCGCGCGAAGTCCGCGACGCCGACGGTCGAACTGTGGCGGATCGCGCGCGGGCGGCTTATGGCGCCATGCCCGCAGAGCCCGACTTGAAAATGCCTGACGACGTCACGCGGGCCGAGACCGTCGGTCTGATCTACGACGAGGTGGAGGGGCTCCACTTCCTGTCGGACTTCGGCCTCGTCCGGGAAACGTTCGCCGACCCGAATCTGCTCGTCGATCGGCGCCATAGTGAGGCCGTGACTGGCTACCTGCGGGACGATACTGTCTCACCGTTTGTGTTGCGTCGCCTGGCGCAGAGGGACCCCGAGCGTGCCAGTCGAGTGTTCCAACGTCTGTTGCGGCAGCGTGGCTTCTCGTGGGAACGGGACGGCGAGGCACTGCTCCGTAGTTACAAGCCGGAGCAGTGCGAGCGGTCGCCGCTTCCGAGCATCACGCCCATCAGCCCGAAGCTCGCGCTCGATAGTATTGCGGGCCCGACTATGGAGAAGATGGCGCCCGGCCCCACGCGCCCCGGCCGGAACGACCCCTGCCCCTGCGGCAGCGGCAAGAAGTACAAACGCTGCTGTGGCCGGTGATCGGCGGCAAGGCACCAGGCCCGTGCGATGCATACCTACGGCAATCGACGGCGGCAGGTTTGGACTGGTCTGGAGAGGGCTTGCAGTGCGCTTGCGCGAGCACGGCTGCTCAACACCCGCGCTAGGTCTGTGTCCATGCTACAATCCGACGAGACGGGGGTAGCTGCCGCGCTCCGTGGCCAGCCAGCGTCACGTCTCCAATTGCAGGCGTCCGTTCCGCTGCCCTGAAGAACCCCCGAGGAGAACGAGGTGAGCGATGGGATACGAGCTTGAAGACCGGATTCGCCGCGAGCTGCCACACCTGGCCGACGAAGACGTGCGCTCGCTCGGAGTCATCATCGAGCGCCTGATCGAAGCCTACCAGCCGGAGCGCATATACGTCTTCGGTTCTAAGGCGCGCGGCGACTACGGGCCGGACAGCGACTTCGACCTGCTGGTTGTCGTCCCCGATACGGCATCGGAGGAGCGCCAACGCAGCCGGCTTGCCTATCAAGCGCTATGGGGAACGGGGACGGCGGCCGACGTCCTGGTCTGGACGCGAGGACGCTTCGAGAGCCGCGCGCATTTGCGTGCATCTCTAACAGGCACCGTCTTGCGGGAAGGAAGGCTCCTTTATGCCGCCTGATGCCGCCCGCGTAGCCGAAACTCGCGAGTGGCTGGCCAAGGCCGCGCTCGATCTCAGGGCCGCCGAGTTCGAAGTCACGGCCCAACCGCCGCTCACCGCCGACATCGTCTTCCACTGCCAGCAGTTGGCCGAGAAGTCCTTGAAAGGATTTCTCGTCTGGCACGATGTGCCGTTCCGCAAGACCCATAACTTGGTCGAGATCGGCCAGCAGTGCACCGCGGTTGACCCAACGCTTGAGAGCTTGCTGCGGCGAGCCGCAGGGCTGACGGAGTATGCCTGGCGGTTTCGTTATCCTGGACAGCTCGCGGAGCCCCCGGTGGCTGAAGCTCAGGGCGCCCTCGCCCGCGAGGTCTACGAGGCCATCCTCAGCCGCCTCCCCGAGGAAACCTGCCGTGACAGGCAAGGGTGAGATCGAGATCGTCACCGGACGAGACACCCGAGACTCGGGTTATGGCGTGTCGCTCACCAGGCCAGCCGCGATGCTCCCCGCGCTGCGAGCACTGCGGCGGCGACGATTGTTAAGTTCGGAAGAGTTCGGGATTTTCCCCTCCTCGGGGAGCCGTTGGCCGGTGAGTAGCATGAGGCTTGCTCGCCGGCCTCTCCTTTCCCACGGGCGGCCGCTTATCGGCGAGCGGTGGTCAGGGCGCGCACCCGTGCGCCGTCTACCAGTGCTCCTGGTCAGACGACTACTCGTCGCCATACTGCGGCGGCGCCTGGCCGTGTTCCTCCACGATCCGCGGGTACTCGCCTCCGTCGGCCGAGAGGCCGGCCTTCTCCACTCGGACCTCGTGACGCCATTCATCGCCAAAGTCAAAAATGTAGAGGCAGCGCTTGCGCGGCACGAGCCCCAGTCTGTCCAGTCGCGTCCGGGCGCTGCGCATGCCCTGCTGACGCCCCTCTGGCCGAAAGTACGCGGTCGATGTGTCCCACGCCTTGCCGCTCAAGAAGAAGGCGTACAAATGGTCGTCGTCCCACCCGAACGCGTCCTGGATCGCATAATGGAGATCTTCCAACGTCTGGTTGCTGCGAACGTCGATCGTCCGCCAGACATCTTTGTGGTTTGCCAGGGAGACCTTGAACCGGTAGACGGTCGCCGGCGGCGCCGAGGGGTCCTCGCCGGGGACCGACACGTCCACTCGGACGGTCTTCCCGGCCAGGCTCACTTCGATGGTGTCCCGGATGGGGAAATTCTCTTCGGCAAGCTGCTGGCGATAGCGCTGACAGAACGCGACCAGTGCATCGACCGCAAAGGTAACGTCCGACGCGTCTTGCGACGTCAGGGGCGCAGGCTCCTGGCCACGTCCCATCACGGCGAACGTCGGGACCTTGCTCAGTCGCCCGGGCCACCCCCACCGTGCCAGCTGCTCGCGGTAGGCCCGATCGGCCTCGGCTTTGGGGTCGAACGACACCAGGAAGACCGGGTGGCGCAGCGCCTTAATGCATGAACAGATGACCTCTTCGGGGATCGTCGGACCGAGCGACGGTGGCAGCTGCCCAGCACTGACGATGAGGACCGCTTTAGTAGGCAACGGGCATTACCGACGACCTGTTCTGAGGCTGCACTA